>JASLGJ010000013.1 GCA_030150085.1 Candidatus Elarobacter sp.
GCGCACGCCAGCCCGGCGGCGAGCGCGCACGCCGCGCCGGGCGCGGCCAGGCGCGCCAGCCGTGCGGCGCGCCGAGCGAGAGCGGGAATCACGCGGCTTGGTTCTCCGCGCCGGCGCTCGTCCCATCGGCATGCCTTGGCCATTTGGCGACGGGATGGGCGCGCGGCCGTCGAATCGGTACGGCCATGCGGTTGACGGACGTGGAACGGGACAAGCTCCTGGTCAGCTACGCGGCGGAGCTGGCCTGGCGGCGGCGGGCGCGCGGGGTGCGGCTCAACCATCCCGAGGCGGTCGCGGTGATCGCCTCGTTCGTGTTCGAGGGCGCGCGCGACGGCGCCAGCGTGTCGGACCTGATGGACCGCGGGCGCAGCGTGCTCGGCCGGGCCGACGTGATGGACGGCATCCCCGAGATGCTGCGCGAGGTGCAGGTCGAGGCGACCTTCCCCGACGGGAGCAAGCTGGTCACGATCCACGAGCCGATCCCGTGATCCCGGGCGAGATCGTCGCCGCGCCCGGAACGATCGCCCTGCGCGCCGGGCGCGAGCGCGCGACGGTCGTGGTGAGCAACGGCGGCGACCGGCCGGTCCAGGTCGGCTCGCACGCGCACTTCGCCGAGGTGAACGCGGCGCTGGAGTTCGACCGCGCCGCCGCGCGGGGCATGTGCCTGGACGTCCCGGCCGGCACGGCGGTGCGCTTCGAGCCGGGCATCGCGCGGCCGGTGGGGCTGGTCGCGTTCGGCGGCGAGCGGCGCGCGCCCGACGTGCAGCGATGATCGACCGCGCCGCGTACGCGCGGCTCTACGGACCGACCACCGGTGACGCGATTCGCTTGGGCGACACGGAGCTGTGGGCCGAGATCGAGCGCGATTTCACGCACTACGGCGACGAGATCACGTTCGGCGGCGGCAAGGTGATCCGCGACGGGATGGGCCAGCACCCCAGCGCCCTGCGCGAGGAGGGCGTGCTCGACACGGTGATCACCAACGCCGTGATCGTCGACGCGACCGGCATCGTGAAGGCCGACGTCGGGCTGCGCGACGGGCGCATCGCGGGGATCGGCAAGGCCGGCAACCCGCTGATCCAGAGCGGCGTCACGCCCGGCATGACCGTCGGCGCGTCGACCGAGGCGATCGCGGGCGAGGGCCTGATCCTGACCGCGGGCGGGGTCGACGCGCACGTCCACTTCATCTGCCCGCAGCAGGTCGAGAGCGCCATCGCGAGCGGCGTGACGACCATGCTCGGCGGCGGCACCGGCCCGGCCTCGGGCACCAACGCGACGACCTGCACGCCGGGCGCGTGGCACCTGGCGACGATGTTCGCCGCCAGCGACGCGCTGCCGGTCAACGTGGCGTTCCTGGGCAAGGGCAACGCGACCGGGGCCGAGGCGCTGCGCGAGCAGGTCCGCGCGGGCGCCTGCGGCTTGAAGCTGCACGAGGACTGGGGCTCGACCCCGGCCGCGATCGACACCGCGCTGCGCGTCGCCGACGAGCTGGACGTGCAGGTCGCGATCCACACCGACACCCTCAACGAGATGGGCTTCGTCGAGGACACGATCCGCGCCATCGCCGGGCGCACGATCCACACCTACCACACCGAGGGCGCGGGCGGCGGGCACGCGCCCGACATCATCCGCATCGCGGGCGAGCCCTACGTGCTGCCGTCCTCGACCAACCCGACCCGGCCGTTCACGGTCAACACGCTGGCCGAGCACCTCGACATGCTGATGGTCTGCCACCACCTCGACCCCGACATTCCCGAGGACGTGGCGTTCGCCGACTCGCGCATCCGCGGCGAGACGATCGCCGCCGAGGACATCCTGCACGACCTCGGCGCGATCAGCATGATCTCGTCGGACTCGCAGGCGATGGGCCGGGTCGGCGAGGTGATCACGCGCACCTGGCAGACCGCGCACAAGATGAAGCTCCAGCGCGGCCCGCTGGCCGGCGACGGCGCGCGGCGCGACAACGAGCGCGTGAAGCGCTACGTCGCCAAGTACACCATCAACCCGGCCATCGCGCACGGCTTCGCCGAGCACGTCGGCTCGGTGGAGGCCGGCAAGCTGGCCGACCTCGTGCTGTGGCGGCCGGCGTTCTTCGGCTACCGGCCCGAGCTGGTGCTCAAGGGCGGCGCGATCGCGTACGCCGCGATGGGCGATCCGGCGGCCTCGATCCCGACCCCGCAGCCGGTCCGCATGCGGCCGATGTGGGGCGCGTTCGGCTGCGCGCCGCAGCGCACCGCGCTGACGTTCGTCTCGGCCGCGGCGCTGGACTCGGGGCAGTTGCCGGAGCGCTCGCGCAACGGGCGGCGTTTCGTCGCGGTGCGCAATACCCGCACGATCGGCAAGCAGCACATGGTGCGCAACGCCGCCATGCCCCACATCGAGGTCGACCCGCGGACGTACGACGTGCGCGCCGACGGCGAGCTGCTGCGCTGCGCGCCGCTGGCCGAGCTGCCGCTCGCGCAGCGGTACGCGCTGTTCTGATGCTTCCGACGAGAAGGGCTCGGATCCGATGCTCGCCGTGATCGAGGCTCCGCTGGGCAACCTGGCGACGTTCGCGGTCGGCGCGCGCCGCATCGAGCGCGTGCCGGTGCGCAGCGACGACTGCGCGAAGCGGCTGCTGCGGCTGGCGACCAGCGCCGGCGAGGTCGGGGTGCGCTTCGCCGGAAACGAGCGCTTGCGCGACGGGGACGTGGTGCACGCCGACGCGGAGCGGGTCGTCGCGGTCGCGGTCGAGCCGGACGACGTGCTGGTCGGGCGGCCGCCGACCATCGCGAGCGCGCTGGCGCTGGCGCACGCGCTGGGCAACCGCCACCTGCCGGTGCAGGTCGACGGCGACGCCGTGGTGGTGCGCTACGACCCGCTGCTGCCCGCGCTCTTCGCCGAGCACGGCGTGCCCTGCGAGCGCACGGCGCGCGTCGTCGCCGAGCCGTTCCGCCACGCCCACGCCCCGCACGGCCATGACTGACCGGCCGGCACTCGAACGAGCGGCCACGGCGGACCTGAGCGCGCTGCTGCAGCTCGCCGATGCCGCGTTTCCCGCCGGGGCGTTCGCGCACTCGTTCGGCCTGGAGACCGCGATCGCCGAAGACCGCGTGCGCGACGAAGCGTCGCTGTCCGCCTGGCTGCGCGCGTACCTGCACGGGATCGCAGCGCCGATGGACGGGGCGGCGTTCGCGCTCGCGCTGCGCGACGGCATGGCCGTGGAGGCGCTGGACGACCGGATGGGCGCGGCGCAGGCGAACGCGGAGCTGCGGCGCGCGAACGCGCACCTGGCGCGCGCGACGCTGGCGACCTACGCGGCGATGGGGCTGGAGTCGGCCCGGCTGGCGGCCTATGCCGAAGCCATCGCGGCCGGGCGCTGCGAGGGGCAGCACGCGCTCGCGGCGGCGCTCGGCTACGGCGCGAGCGGCATCGGCTGGCGGGTCGCGCTGACCGCGCACTTCACCACGACGCTCGCCACGCTGGCCTCGGTCGCGGCGCGGGCGGTGCCGCTCGGGCAGCGCGCCGTCGCGCACGCGCGCTGGACGCTGCGCCCGGCGATCGAGGCGGCGGTCGAACGCGCCGCGGCGGCCCGCACCATCGACGACCTCGCCACCGGCGCGCCGCAGCTCGAGATCGACGGGCTGCGCCACCGCCTGCTCGACGGGAGACTGTTCGCCTCGTGAGCGCCGTGCGCATCGGCATCGGCGGCCCCGTCGGCGCCGGCAAGACCGCGCTGGTGGAGGCGCTGGCGCGGCGGCTCTACCCGGCCAACGACCTCGCGGTGGTGACCAATGACATCTACACCCAGGAGGACGCGCAGATTCTGGTGCGCAGCGGCTGCCTGCCCGCCGAGCGCATCGTCGGCGTCGAGACCGGCGGCTGCCCGCACACCGCGATCCGCGAGGACGCCTCGATGAACTTGCAGGCCATCGCGGATCTGGAGCGGCGCTTCCCCGGCCTGGCCCTGGCGATCGTCGAGAGCGGCGGCGACAACCTCGCCGCGACGTTCAGCCCCGACCTCGCCGACGTGACGATCTACGTGATCGACGTCGCGGGCGGCGACAAGATCCCGGCCAAGGGCGGCCCGGGCATCACCCGCGCGGACCTGCTGGTGATCAACAAGATCGACCTCGCCCCGCACGTCGGCGCCGACCTCGAGCGCATGCGCCGGGACGCGTCCGCCGCGCGCGGGACGCGGCCGTTCGTCTTCACCGACCTGCGCCACGGGGTCGGCGTCGACGAGGTGACCCGCTTCGTGGAGCGCGCCGCGCTGCTCGACGCGCCACCGTGAGCGCGGCGCGCGGGCCCGTGCCCGCCGCCGCCGGTGTGAACGCGGTGTGGCTGGAAGCCCGCGCGCGCGACGGGCGGACGGTCGTGGACCGCATCCGCACCACCGGCTTGTGCCGGGCCAGCCGGGCGTTTCACGAAGGGCCCGCGGCGCGCGTGGTGGTGAGCCAGCTCGGACCGGGCATGGTGCGCGGCGACGCGTTCGCCGCCGCCGGGGCGGTCGCGCGCGGCGCCCACCTGGTCGTCGCGGGCCAGATGGCGACCCGCGTGCTGTCGGGCCCCGATACCGTCACCAGCGCAGCGAGCTGGAGCATCGAGCCGGGCGCGACGCTGGAACTGCTGGCGGAGCCGACGCTGGTGTCCGCCGGCGCGGCCTACGAAGCGCGCACCGAGCTGCTGCTGCAGCCCGGCGCACGAGCGGTCGTGGTGGAAGTCGTGCGCCGCGAGCGCGGCGCGGCGCTGGCGGTCGCCACCGTGGCGCGCCGCGGCGAGCGGCTGGCCTGCGCGGACTCGCTCCGCTTCGCGGGGGACGACGAGGAAACTTCGGCGACCGGCACGCTCCTGGTCTTCGGCGGCGCGAACCGCGCGGCGCTCGACCGGGCCCGCGGCGCGCACCCGGGCGTGCGGTTCGGCACCGACGTTCTGCGCGACGGCGACCTCCTCGCGCGGGCGGTCGGAACGAGCGTCTGGGACGTCCGCGCGGCGCTGCTCGCCTTGCGCGCCGCCGCGCTACGGCCGTCGTGAAGCCGGGGAGACCCGCGCTCTGCGCCAGTTCGCCCCCGCCAGCACGAAGCTGCCGAAAGCGACCAGGGCCAGGAGCGCGACGAGCGCCAGCTCGACGGCACCGTCCCCGCCGTCCGGGTCGATCCCCGAGATCGTCTCGATCCAGTCCGGGCGCAGCAGCGTAACGGCCAGCAGGGCCGAGCTCAGAAGCCCGAGACCGGCTTCGATCCAAAAGCGTTTGCCGAAGCGAGACACGTCAGGTACCTCCAGCGAAGCCGTTCGAGCGTCCAACCGAGGGAGCGCCCGGCAGAAAGGAAGTTCCGGCTTCCCACGGCTAGCGATGCAACCGCCGGCTCGCTTTTACGACGCACGCGCGAACGCCCTGCAACCGCGCACAAAGGAGACGCTCGAGTGGCTGTGACCGTCTTTGCCGATGCGAACTTTGCCGGCCGGAGCAGAACGCTCGATATCGGCCAATACCGGTTCTCCACGCCCGACGACTTCAACGACGTCATCTCGTCGCTCCGCGTACCCGCGGGCCTGGCCGCCGTGCTGTTCGAGGACGCGGACGACGGCGGCGGCTACGGACGATCGGTCGACTTCCTGGAAGACTGCCCCGACCTGTCGAAATACGGTTTCAACGACAAGACGTCGTTCGTCACGGTGTTCTCCACGGTGCGGCCGGGGTTCGTCTGGGTGCGCAACAGCATCCAGAACGGCACGTTCGTCAGCGGGCACTGGGAGCGCGAGCGCGCGAGCGGACCGCCCCCGCCCAACCACACCGCGGTCGTCTCGCCGCCCCTGCCGCCGCACGCCGCCGCGCCCAAACCGACGGTCGTCCAAGTGACGGGCGGCCGCTCCGTCATCACGCAGATGGGCTCGCAGACCGCGCTGGACGCCTCCCAGTGGAGCCATGCCGTCACGCAGCAGATGGGGGTGATCGGGAGCGACTTCCGGGGCGTGGAGGAGATCGGGTCGGCCGCCTTCGAGCGCGCCTCGAACAACCCCGTGATCCCGGACTTCCTCAATTTCTGGTATCCCCAGAAGCAGCCCAACGACCACCGCAGCGTCGTCTACTTCAAGCGCACGCTGGCAGGCAAGCTGAAGGAATCGCACGTCTCGGAGATCACCGGCACCTACCAGGATTTCGACCTGAACATCGACATCACGCCCGACCCGCCCTACCAGTATTTGATCACCGACGCGCACCCGCGCGAGTACACGGACATCATGCACGCGCAGTGGACGCTGAGCGCGCACCAGCTCGGCCAGCCGAACTGCGACGACGCCGCCAGCAAGGCCGAGTTCACCTTCGTCGAAGCGGAGGTTCAGCCGAGCGCCGACGTCAACGGCACCACGCCGAAGACGCTGAACGGCCTGATCGCCGCGCGCGGCGGCAAGGGCATCTGCGTGTACGGGCCGTGGATCTACGACAAAGGCCACTGCTGCCATGCCGAGATCCACCCCTCGGAGCAGATCTGGTGGCGAGACGACGTCAACGACAACCAGAAGAAGTACACGTTCAGCGTCATCTGCGACGCCTCGAAGCGCTTTTGGTGGCGCGACCAGATGGACGACGGGACGAAGCTCAAGCCCTGGGGCGCGCCGCCGATCCGCGGCATCTTCGCCATCGCGTTCGAGACCCGCACCATCCAGCCCACGATCACGTTCGAGGTGTCCCACATCGACGACTACAACGTGGCCACCGTCCCGAACGCCAGCCCGACGTACGACCTCGTCTACGGCAACAAGGTGCTGGTGTCGTTCGTCCCGCACAACGCCGCATTCAAGGTCAGCTACGAGCACGTCGGCCTGGCCGGGATCGACCGGGTGCGGGGCTTCCTGGTCATCGAGACGACGGTCGGAACGGTGCGGCAAAAGGCGACGCACGTCACCGTCGGCGGTTCGACCGTCACGATCCCGCCGGGAACGGACGTGAACGCGGTCGACCAGCGCTACGAGCGCCTCGCCTTCGAAAAAGTGGAAGGGCACTACATCTTCAGCGTGCTGCAGACCACGCCGCA
>JASLGJ010000021.1 GCA_030150085.1 Candidatus Elarobacter sp.
CCGAGGCGCGCGGCGGGCTGGCCGAGCGGCGCGCGATCGACTGCGTCGAGGACGCCCTGAAGCTGCCCTTCGCCGAGGGCCTGGCGCGCGAGCGCGAGCGCTTCGTCGAGCTGCTGAGCTCCGAGCAGTCCAAGGCGCGCATCCACCTGTTCTTCGCCGAGCGCGAGGCGGCCAAGCTGCCCGACGGCTCGCCCGCCCCGAAGTGGAACGCGCGCACCGCGGTCGTGATCGGCGGCGGCACGATGGGCACCGGGATCGCGATGGCCTGCGCCAACGCCGGCATCGCGGTGACCGTGGTCGAGGTCAAGCCCGAGCAGCTGGAGCGCGCGCGCGGCACCATCGCGAGCAACTACGCGGCGACGGTGAAGAAGGGCCGGCTCGCGCAGAGCGAGATGGACGCCCGGCTGGGCCGCATCGCGTTCGCCGCGTCGCTCGACGCGGCGGCCGACGTGGACCTCGTGATCGAGGCGGTGTTCGAGGAGATGGCGGTCAAGCAGGACGTGTTCCGCCAACTCGACCGCATCGCGCGGCCGGGCACCATCTTGGCCACCAACACCTCGACGCTCGACATCGACGCGATCGCGGCCGTGACGGGGCGCCCGCAGGACGTGGTGGGGCTGCACTTCTTCAGCCCGGCCAACGTGATGAAGCTGCTCGAGATCGTGCGCGGCGCGCAGACCTCGCCCGAGGTGCTGGGCCGGGCGCTCGCGCTGGCCAAGCAGCTCGGGAAGGTCGGGGTCGTGGCGGGCAACTGCGACGGCTTCATCGGCAACCGCATGCTCTACCCGTACCGGCGCGAGACCGAGTTCGTGCTGGAGGAGGGCGCGCCGCCCGAGCGGGTCGACCGCGTCATCAAGGAGTTCGGCTTCGCGATGGGCCCGTTCGCCATGTCGGACCTGGCCGGGCTGGACATCGGCTGGCGCATCCGCAAGCGGCGCAACGCCGAGAAGCCGCCGGTCGGGCGCTATTCCACCGTCGCCGACACGCTGTGCGAGATGGGCCGCTTCGGGCAGAAGACGGGCGCCGGCTACTACCGCTACGAGGACGGCCGCACCCCGATCCCCGACCCGCTGGTCGAGGAGATCGCGGCGAAGTCCGCCGCGGCGAACGGCGTCGCGCGCCACGACATGACGGACGACGAGATCGTCGCGCGCTGCCTGTACCCGCTGGTCAACGAGGCGGCAAAGATCCTCGCCGAGGGCGTCGCGGCCCGGCCGGGCGACGTCGACGTGACGTACGTGTACGGCTACGGCTTCCCGGCCTTCCGGGGCGGCCCGCTGCGCTGGGCCGACTCGCTCGGCCTGCGCAAGGTGGTGGACGACATGCTGGCGTTCCAGAAGGTGCACGGCGACGTGTGGGAGCCGGCACCGCTGCTGCGCGAGCTGGCGGATGCGGGCGGCACGTTCGGAAGCTGGAAGCGCTCAGACGCCGGGAAGACCGCGGCCGGTGCGGAGGCGCCCGCCCGTGCGTGAGGCCGCGATCGTCTCGACCGCGCGCACGCCGATCGGCAAGGCCGCGCGCGGCGCGTTCAACGACACCCACGGCGCCGACCTGGCCGCGCACGTCATCCGCCACGCCGTCGAGCGCAGCGGGCTCGATCCGAGCGAGATCGAGGACGTGATCCTGGGCTGCGGCGTGCCCGAGGGCACGACCGGCCAGAACGTCGCCCGCATCGCCGCGGTGCGCGCGGGATTGCCGATCACGACCGGCGGCGAGACGATCAACCGCTTCTGCAGCTCGGGGCTGATGGCGATCAGCACCGCCGCGCAGCGGGTGATCGTCGACGGCGTGCCGGCCCTGGTGGCGGGCGGGGTGGAGTCGATCAGCCTGGTCAAGCGCAACGACACGCGCCTGCGCAACCCCTGGATCGAGGAGCACGAGCCCGCGCTCTACTGGGGCATGATCGACACCGCCGAGGTCGTCGCCGAGCGCTACGGCGTCAGCCGCGAGCGCCAGGACGCGTACGCCCTGCTCAGCCAGCAGCGCACCGCCGCCGCGCAGGCCGCGGGCCGCTTCGACGCCGAGATCGTGCCGCTGCCTTCGCGCAAGGCCGTGGTCGACAAGGCGACCGGCGCCGTCTCCTACCAGGACGTCGTGCTGGACGAGGACGAGGGCAACCGCCCCGACACCACCGCCGCCGGCCTGGCGAAGCTGGAGCCGGTGCGCGGCGCGGGCAAGACGGTCACCGCCGGCAACGCCAGCCAGCTCTCCGACGGCGCGTCGGCCAGCGTGGTGATGGACGCCGAGCTGGCGCGCGAGCGCGGGATCGCACCGCTGGGCTTCTACCGCGGGATGGTGGTGGTCGGCTGCGCGCCCGACGAGATGGGCATCGGCCCGCTCACCGCGGTTCCCAAGCTCCTCGCGCGCCACGGCCTGAGCGTGGACGACATCGACCTGTGGGAGCTCAACGAAGCGTTCGCGGTGCAGGCCCTGTACTGCCGCGAGCGGCTGGGCATTCCGCTCGAGCGCTTCAACGTCGACGGCGGGGCGATCGCGATCGGCCACCCGTACGGCATGAGCGGCGCGCGCCTGGTCGGCCACGCGCTGCTCGAGGGCAAGCGGCGCGGCGCCAAGCGCGTCGTCGTCACCATGTGCGTCGGCGGCGGGCAGGGCGCGGCGGGCCTGTTCGAGGTCGCGTGAGCGGAACGTGAGCCCGCTACTCGCCGCCCCCGATCGTCATCCCGCCGTCGATCACGAGCGTCTGGCCGGTCACGAACGCGCCCGCGCTGGAGGCCAGGAAGATGGCCGCGCCGGCGACCTCGTCGGGCTCGCCGATGCGGCGCAGCGGGTAGCCCTGGGTGGCCTTGGCGTAGATCGCCGGGTCTTCCCACAGCTTGCGCGCGAAGTCGGTGCGGATGATCGCCGGCGCCAGGCCGTTGACGCGCACGTTGTGCGGTCCCCACTCCACCGCCAAGTTGCGGACGAGCTGCATGTCGGCCGCCTTGGAGATGCCGTAGGCGCCCAGGTGGGTGTTGCCCTTGAGCCCGGCGACGCTGGACACGACGATCACCGCGCCGTCCTCGCGCGCGGCCATCTGCGGGATCACCATCGCGCACAGCCAGAGGTTGCTGCGCACGTTGCTGGCCATGATCTTGTCGAACGCCTCGTCGGTGATGTCGAGCAGCGGGCCGTAGTGCGGGTTGACCGCGGCGTTGCAGACCAGGATGTCGACCTTGCCCCACTCCGCCACCGTGCGCTCGACCAGGCCGCGCAGCGCGCCGCGGTCGGAGATGCTCGCCGCGTGCGCGAGCGCGGTGCCGCCGGTCGCGTTGATCCCTGCCGCGACCTCTTCGCAGGCCTCGGCCTTGCGGCTCGAGATCACGACCTTCGCGCCGAACTCCGCCATGCGCTCGGCGATCGCGCGCCCGATCCCGCGCGACGAACCCGTGATCAGCGCCACTTTTCCCGACAGATCGAACATGTGATTTCCTCTAGCGAAGGGATGCGATGGACTTAGCATTCAGCCCCGAAGAACGTGCGTTCCGCGACGAGGTGCGCGCGTTCATCGCGGCCCACCTGCCGGACGACATCCGGCGCAAGGTGCAGGCCGGCGACCCGCTCGAGAAGGACGACTACGCCCGCTGGCAGCGCATCCTCTTCGAGCGGGGCTGGGTCGCGCCGAACTGGCCCCGCGAGCACGGCGGGCCGGGCTGGAGCGCGGTGCAGAAGCACATCTTCCGCGAGGAGACCGCCTACGGCTGGGCCCCGCGCCTGCTCCCCTTCGGCCTGAAGATGGTCGCCCCGGTGATCATCGAGTTCGGCGACGACGCGCAGCGCGCGCGCTACCTGCCCAAGATCCTCTCGGGCGAGGAGTTCTGGTGCCAGGGCTACTCCGAGCCGGGCGCCGGCTCCGATCTCGCCGCGCTCTCGACCAGCGCCGTGCGCGAGGGCGACGCGTACGTCATCAACGGCACCAAGACCTGGATCACCGCCGCGCAGTGGGCCGACTGGATCTTCGTGCTGGCGCGCACCGACCCGCACGCCAAGAAACAGGAAGGCATCTCGTTCATCCTGGCCGACATGCGCACCCCGGGCATCACGGTGCGCCCGATCGAGACCATCGACGGCGGGCGCGAGATCAACGAGGTCCACCTCGAGAACGTCGCGGTGCCGCGGGAGAACCTGGTCGGCGTCGAGGGCGGCGGCTGGACCTACGCCAAGTTCCTGCTCGAGCACGAGCGCACCGACACGGCCGGCATCGCCGGCTGCCGCCAGCAGCTCGAGCAGCTGCACGAGCTGCTGGCGCGCGAGCGCATCGCGGACGCGCGCTTGAGCGACCGCATCGCCGAGGTGGAGATCGAGCTCGAGGCGCTGGCCTTCACCGAGCTGCGCACGCTGGCGGCGGAGTCGGCCGGCAAGCGCCCCGGCCCGGAGTCGTCGATCCTCAAGATCAAGGGCACCGAGCTGCAGCAGCGCATCGCCGAGCTCGCGCTCGACGCGCTCGGCCCGTACGCCGAGCGCCACGTCGCGCCCAAGTACTTCAACCTGCGCAAAGCCTCGATCTACGCCGGTTCGAACGAGATCCAGAAGAACATCATCGCCAAGCGCATCCTCAAGCTCTAGTGGGTTCGCGTTCCGCGAACCCGTCGCGTTCAGCCTGCGGCTGATCCGCCCAGAGGAATATCAACGCACATGGACTTCACGCTTTCTCCCGAGCAGCTCCTGATCAAGGACAGCGTCGCGCGCTTCGCCGCCGAGCCCGACGCGAGCGGCGAGCACTGGCCGACCTTCGCCGAGCTGGGCTGGCTGGCGCTCGGGGCGCCCGAGGAGCTGGGCGGTTTCGGCGGCCCGGTCGAAACGCTGATCCTGCTCGAACAGCTCGGCCGCGGCTTGGTGGTGACGCCGTACGTGCCGCAGGCCGTGCTGGCGGGGACGATCCTGCGCGCGGCCGGGCGCACCGATCTGCTCGCAGCGCTGGTCGAGGGCAAGCAGCGCTTTGCGGTCGCCTACGAGGAACCGCACGCGCGCTACGATCCCGCCCTGGTCGGCACCACGGCGGTGCGCGACGGCGACGCCTTCGTCTTGAGCGGGACGAAGGTGCGCGTGCTCGACCCGAGCACCGCCGGGACGCTCCTCGTCTCGGCCCGCGCCGGCGACGAGGTCTCGCTCTTCGCCGTTCCGGCCGGCGCGGCGGGGATCACCCGCACCCCGTACGCCGCCGAGGACGGCCACGACGTCGCCGACCTGGCCCTGGCGAACGTGCGGGTCGGCGCGGACGCGCCGGTCGGCCCGCTCGGCGGCGGGCTGGCGCTGCTGGAGCGCGGGCTCGACCACGCCGTCGCCGGGCTGTGCGCGGAGGCCCTGGGCCTGATGAGCGTGATGCTCGAGGCGACCGTCGACTACACCAAGCAGCGGCACCAGTTCGGGGTCGCGATCGGCTCCTTCCAAGCCCTCCAGCACCGCATGGCCGAGATGTTCGTCGAGGTCGAGCTGGCGCGCTCGGCGGCCTACCTCGCGGCGGTGACGCTCGACGACGACGAGGCGACCCGCCGGCGCACGATCTCGGCGGCCAAGGTCCAGATCGCCCGCTCCGGCCGCTTCGTCGGCCAGGGGGCAATCCAACTTCACGGCGGCATCGGGATGAGCGAAGAGTACAAGGTGGGCCACTACTTCAAGCGCATGACCCTGCTCGAGCGGCTCCTGGGTGACGCGGACTACCACCTGCGCCGCTATGCCGCCGCCCGGGCGGGGGTCTCGTCGCGCGAGGTCGCGGCCGCCGCAACCGTCTGAGTACCCGCTTCCGGAACGGCTTGGAAGCACCGGCTGTAAAAAATATGCAATCGGGCTTTCGACGGCTCGTCTGCTGTGCTAGCGTACACATCCCGGGTGATTCGGAGGAGCTGACGCCATGGACGCGGCTGGATTACCCCCAACCTACGAAATTCTCGTCGCCTACCTCTGCGACGAGCTGCCGGCCCTGCTGCCGCAGGTGCGGCCCGACCGGGACGCGCTCGGATTCGCCCTGCGCCGGGGCACGCTCAGCGCCCGCATCGACCCGCTCGACCACGCTCGCGCCGTGGTGAGCTGGCTCTACCAGGGCCGGCTCGCGCTGCGCACCCTGGTGCCGCTGGACGGCCGTACCGAGGACCTCGTGGCCGACCTGACCGGCTTCTTCTGCGGCGTTCCGCTCCAGGCGCTGCGCCTGGGCAAACCCTACCTGCCGCTGCGCGACCGCTCGGGCCGCGAGCGGGTCGCGCGCGCCGACCGCACCCCGATGCGCCGCCAGGTCGTCGTCGCCCCGATGAGCTTCACCGAGTTCTCGCGCTCGGTCGACGCCCGCGCCCGCGAGGTGATCGGCCCGGTCGCCGGCCGCGGCCTGATCGTCGAGACCGACCTGCGCGCCACGCTCTGGCTGAGCGGCGGCGGGGTGGCCCACGTCTGGACCTCCGGCGCCGACGAAGCCGTCGGCAAGCTCACCACCCGCGCCGGCCTGCCCCTGCGCCAGCTGGCCTCCACCCGCCTGGACGAGATCGGCGTCGAAACCGCCGCCCAGTTCGTCGCCCGCGTCGCCGCCCCCGAACTGACCGCCGGCCTCTGGCGCTAGGGCCCGACTCCGCGCCGTTACACCCGGTGCGCTTGGAACACCGGGTCGACCATCGGCCTGATGAAGGTCGGCATCGTGCCTTCGACCACGCTGTCGATCCAGCGGTTGGGGGCGGTGACGAAGGCGACGGCTTGCGATTTGTGGAGGTCGGCGCGCAGGTCCGCCCCGAGCGGGAAGAAGAGCGCGACGTAGAGCACGGCCCAGATGCCGACCAGCGCTTTGGCCAGGCCGATCGCCGCGCCGCCCAGGCCGTTGCCCAGGCCGATCACCGGGAGCTTCGCGATCCGGCCCAGGATCGAGGCCAGCACCATCAGCGCGACGTACACCGCGGCCGCGAAGGCGATCATGCCGACCACGTGGGCCGAGCCTTCGCCCAGGTGCAGCAGGTCGCGCGCGTAGGGGTCGAGCGTGCCGGGGTAGCGGAGCGCGGCCCAGAAGGCCGCGCCCAGCGCGATCGCGCCGCTGATCTCGCCGACGAACCCGCGCTTCCAGCCCTTGAGGGTGAACAGCAGCGCGATCCCGCCGATGACCAGGTCGGGCCAGGTCAGGCTCACGTGCGCGGCGCGGCTCCGAAGCGCTCGCGCAGCGCGGCGACGATGCGGCCCAGCGCGGCCTCGGCGGCCTCGTCGGTCAGCGTCGTCTCGTCGCTCTGCAGCACGATCCGCAGCGCGAGCGACTTCTTGCCCTCGCCGACCTGCGGCCCGCGGTACTCGTCGAACACCGCCGCCGCGCGCACCAGCCCTTCGGCGCGGACGGCGGCGGTGAGGTCGCCGGCGAGCACGTCGAGCGGCACGACCACGGCCAGGTCGCGGTCGACCGGCGGGAACTTCGAGGGCTCGGCGTACTGGCGCACCGCCTTGGCCGGGAGCGCTTCGGCGAACAGCGTCGCCAGCGCCGCGTCGTCGGGCACGCCGTAGGCCCGCGCCAGGCGCGGGTCGACCACGCCGACGTAGCCGACCAGCGTCTCGCCGACCCGCAGCGCGGCGGTCTTGCCGGGGTGCAGCGAGGCGTACGCGCCCCGCTCGACGCGGGCCTCGGCGCCGCTCACCCGGCGCAGCAGCGCCAGCACGTCGGACTTCAGCCGCCCGAAGGCTTCCGGCCCGCCCAGGTGCAGCGCGGTCAGCTCGACCCGCTCCTCGGGCTGGCTCTGCGCGTCGGCGAAGACGTGCCCCAGCTCGAAGACGCGGTACGGGCGCACGGCCCGGTCGCGCGCGGCGAACTCCAGCAGCGCCGGGGCCAGCGCGAAGCGCATCCAGCGCTGGTCCTCCGAGAGCGGGTTGGTGATCTCGACCGGCGCGGGGATCGCCAGCCCGGCCTCGCGCCAGGTGCGCGCGACGCTGCCCGGCTGGAGCGAGAGGGTCAGGAACTCGGTGTAGCCCAGCGCGGCCAGGGTAGCGGCCAGCTCGTTCTCGCGCTCGAACTGGGCGCTGTCGATGGCTTGCGGCTGGACCGGCGGCACCTCGGCCCGGACGCGGTCGTAGCCGACCACGCGCGCGATCTCCTCGACCAGGTCGGCCGGGATCTGCACGTCGCCCCGCCAGTACGGTGGAAGCACCGCGAACCCGTCCGGGTCGCGGGTCAGCTCGAAACCGAGCGAGCTCAGCGCGCGCTCGATCTCGGGCGCTTCGACGGCGAAGCCCAGCAGGCGGCGGACCTCCGCGCTGCGCAGGGCGACCGGGGCGGGCGGGGCGACCGGCGCGCCGGCGGCGTGGGGCGGGCGCACGATCCCGCCCTCGGCCTGGAGCAAGTGGGCCGCCCGGGCCGCCCCGAGGTCGGTCAAAGCCGGCGGGAGCGACTTCTCGAACCGGCTCGAGGCCTCGCTGCGCAGCTTGAGCGCGGTGCTGGTGCGGCGGATGCGCGGCCCGGTCCAGGCCGCGGCCTCGATCAGCAGTTCGGTCGTGTCGGGCTGCACCTCGCTGCGCTGCCCGCCCATCACGCCCGCCAGCGAGGTCGGGCCCTCGTCGTCGGCGATCACGATCATCCGCGAATCGAGGGTGCGCTCCTGGCCGTCGAGGGTCGTGAAGCGCTCGCCGTCGCCCGCGTCGCGCACGATCAGGTGCCCGCCCGCGATGCGCGCGTGGTCGAAGAAGTGCAGCGGCTGGCCCAGCTCCAGCATGACGAAGTTCGAGATGTCGACCACGTTGTCGATCGGGCGCTGGCCGGCCAGCGCCAGGCGCAGCCGCATCCAGGTCGCGCCGGGCCGCACCGTCACGCCGCTCACGCGCTGGTACACGAAGCGCTTGCAGTCGACGGTCTCGATCGTCACCCGCGTGTCGTCGCTCGCGCCGTGCGCGTCCACGCCGGTCGCCGGCTCGCGCAGCGGCACGCCGAACGCCGCCGCCAATTCGCGCGCCAGGCCGACGACCGAGAGCGCGTCGGGGCGGTTGGGCGTGACGTCGACCTCGAGCACCGGGTCGGTGAGGCGGTACAGCGCGACGACGTCGGTGCCCAGCGGCACGTCGGGGTCGAGCTGCAGGATGCCGTCCTCGAACCACTCCTCGGGCAGGCCCAGCTCGTTGGCCGAGCACAGCATGCCCTCGGAGTCGATCCCGCGCATCTTGCGCGGCGCGATCTTCAGGCCGCCGGCGAGCTGCGCGCCGATGCGCGCGACCGGCACGATCTGTCCCTGCGCGACGTTGGTCGCGGCGGTCGCGATCAGCAGCGGCGTGCCGTCGCCGACGTCCATCGTGCACAGCGTCAGGCGGTCGGCGTTGGGATGCTTTTCGGTCTTGGCGATGCGGCCCGCGACGACGCTGGTCAACGCTTCGCGGGCGTCGATCTCGTCGACCGGGAAGCCCAGCGTCGCCAGGCGCGCCACGATCTCATCGGAGTTCGCGGGCAGGTCGACGTAGTCGCGCAGCCACATGATCGGAACGCGCATGCTACGCCAAGCCCTCCGCGAAGCCGGGCTGGTTCTCGACGAAGGCCCGAATGTCGTTGATCCCGTGCCGTTTCATGGCGATGCGCTCCAAGCCGCAGCCGAAGGCCCAGCCGGTCACCTCGTCGGGGTCGTAGCCCACCGAGCGCAGCACGTTGGGGTGCACCATGCCGCTCCCGCCGATCTCGATCCAGCCGCTGCCGCCGCAGGTGCGGCACGCGCCGCCTTCGCCGTGACAGCTCGGGCACTTCACGTCGACTTCCGCCGACGGTTCGGTGAAGGGAAAGAACGACGGGCGGAAGCGCACGTCGGCATCGGGTCCGAACAGCTCGCGCGTCATCCCGACCAGCATGCCCTTGAGGTGGCCGAAGTGCACCCCGCGCCCGACCATCAGCCCTTCGACCTGGTGGAACATGTAGAGGTGGCGCGCGTCGACCGCGTCGCGCCGGTACGCCTTGCCCGGCACGATCACCGCGATGGGCGGCGGGTTGGCGCGCATGGTGCGGACCTGCATCGGCGAGGTGTGCGTGCGCAGCAGCAGATCGGGGCGCAGGTAGAACGAGTCCAGCCCTTCGCGCGCGGGATGGTCGGGCGGGATGTTGAGCGCGTCGAAGTTGTTCGCGTCGGTCTCGATCTCGGGCCCCAGCACGACCGCGAAGCCGTGCCGGGTGAAGTAGCGCGCCACGTCGAGCGCGACTTGGCGCACCGGGTGGAGCGCGCCCAGGTGCGGCGCGGGGCCGGGGAACGTCACGTCGATCGTGTCGCTCAGCGAGGCGTCGAGCGCCGCCCGCTCGAGGCGTTCGGAGGCTTGCGCGAGCTTGGCTTCCAAGCTCTCCACCGCCGCGTTGATCACCTTGCCGGCGCCGCCGCGCTCCGCCGGCGGCAGCTTGCCGATGCCGCGCCGCACCGCGGTCACCTCGCCGCTGCGGCCGAGGAACGCCACCCGCACCTCGTCGAGGGCGCGGGCGTCGGGTGCGCTCGCCACCGCGTCGTCGAAGCGCGCGGCCAGCGAGGCGAGGGTCGATTCGATCTCAGTCATTCCCGCCGTCGTCATAAGCAAAAAAGAACGCCCGATCCTGGTGACCGGGCGTGTCGCTTCTTCTCGGTTCTCCGTCGTGCGTCCGCTTCGGACGCCGCCCACGTCATGCCGTGGGCGAAGGATGCAATTGCCGGTACATCAGATACGCGCTGATCGAGCCCGTGCTCGAGAACAAGTTCCAGAAGAATTCCGAAGTGCGCATGTTCGGCGGCGGTGCCTCTCCTGTCGTTCGGCTTCGCGCGGGGCCTGGTCCGCGTCGGCGAGGTTACTATAGCACCGGTCGGAATGCGCGCCAAGTCTTGACAGATCAGCCTTTTTCGGCGCCTTGACAGGGGTCTTGACAGCGGGCGGACTCGTACAGGACGATGCTGCCCGCCACCGCCGCGTTCAGGCTCTCGGTCGGGCCCAGGTGGGGGATGCGGACGAGCCGGTCCCAGCGCGGCAGCCAGTCCCCGACCCCCCGCCGCTCGTTGCCGACCGCGACGATCGCCCGGTCCGGAAGTCCCGCCGCCCGCAGGTCCTCGCCCTCCGCGCCGGTCGCCACGACGGGCCGGCTGGCCGCGGCCGCGGCGGCCAGCAGCTCCTCGGCCTCGACCGGCGCGACGGGCAGCCGGAAGAGCGAGCCCATCGCGGCCCGCACGACCTTGGGGGCGTACGGGTCGACCCCGCCCCGCCCGAACAGCACCCCGGCCGCGCCGAAGGCCTCCGCCGAGCGGACCAGCGTGCCGGCGTTGCCGGGGTCGTTCAGTCCCGCCAGCAGCAGCACCGGTCCCGGCCGGGCCAGGATCGCGCCCAGCTCGTGGACGGGGAGATCGCACACCGCGAGCACCCCGCTGGGGGTCTCGACGTCGGACAGGCGCGCGAAGAGCCGCTCGGGGACCAGGTGGACCGGGATGCCGGCCGCCTCGAAGCGGCTCGCCGCGAAGCGCTCCAGGCCCGCGGCGGTCGCGTAAAGTTCTTGTATTGTTATCCCGCTGCGCTCGGCCTCGGCCAGCAGGGTCGGGCCTTCGGCCGCGAAGCGGGCCTGCTCGCGCCGGCCGCGCGCGGTGCGCAGCTCGCGGACCCGCTCGACGCGCGGGTTGTGGGGGCTCAGCTCGGTCGGCACCCGGCGCGATTCGACGGCCGGGGGCGTCCGCCCGCGCCGCGAAGGACGCCCGGTGAAGGATACGCGGATCGCGGAGATCGCCTGGCTGGTGGTGATCGCGCTGCTGGTCGCGGCGGGCGGCTTCAGCCTGCTGCACCTGCTGGCCCAGCACCGCCCGCTCGGCCTGGGGGTGGTGGCGGCGGCGGTCTTCGCCGCGGTGATGGCGATCCGCCGGACCTACGACCCGGCCGTGCCGGGCGCGCGGCGCGAGGTCACCAAGGCCGCGACCTACTGCTGCGCGGCGCTCCTGGCACTGATCCCGGTCGCCACGGGTAAGCACGAGGGCATCGCGATCGTCGCGGCCGAGGTCGCGCTGATCTTCGACATCGTCAGCATCGCGGCCAGGCCGCGGGCCGCGGGAGGGCAGTAACGACATGCCGGTCTTCGTCACGGGCGGAACGGGTCTCATCGGGAAGAGCGTGGTGCGCGAGCTGCGCCGCCGCACCCACGCGGTGCGCGCGCTGGCGCGCAGCGACGCCTCGGCCGGCGCGCTGGCGGAGCTGGGCGCCGAGCCGGTGCGGGGCGACCTGCGCGACCTCGACACCCTGCGGGCCGAGGCCGCCCGGGCCGACGCGGTGGTCCACTGCGCCTTCGAGCCCTCGGCCCAGGCCGTCGCGCTGGAGCGGGCCGCGCTGGAAGCCCTGCTCGACGCCCTGCGCCCGGGACGGGCCTTCGTCTACACCAGCGGGGTGTGGGTGTACGGCTCGCGCGGCGACGCGGTGGTCGCCGAGGACGCCCCGCTGAACCCGCTGGAGCTGGTGGCCTGGCGGCCCGCCCACGAGCAGCTCGTGCTGGCCCAGGACGGCCGCCTGCGGGCGCTGGTGATCCGGCCCGGCATCGTCTACGGCGACGGCGGCGGCATCCCGGGCGGGATGGTCGAGGAGGCCCGCAAGGGGCCGGTGCGGGTCGTCGGCGACGGCGCGAACCGCTGGCCGACCGTGCGCCACGACGCGCTGGGCGAGCTCTACGGCCTGGCCGTCGACCACCGCGCGGCGCACGGCGTCTTCAACGCCTCGCGCGGCGCGGCCGTGCCCTACGCGGAGATCGCGCGCGCCGCCTCGCGCGCCGCGGGCGGCGACGGCGCCATCGAGTTCGTCGACCTCGCCGCCGCGCGGCGCGAGCTGGGCCCCTACGCCGACGCGCTGGCCTGCGACCTGCAGGTCGACAGCGGCCGCGCCGCGCGCGAGCTGGGCTGGGAGCCGCACCGCCCGATCCTGCTCGAAGAGCTCGCGAACACGACGGTCGTCTGAATGGGAGACGCGGTGGAAGTGCTCTCGACCCGCCGGGTCTACGAGGGCAAGGTGGTCAACCTGCGCGTCGACACCCTGCGCAGCGGTAACGGCAAGCCGCACGAGGCCGAGGTGGTCGAGCATGCCCAGGCGGTGGCGGTGATCGTGCGCCCGCAGCCCGGGCACCTGCTGCTGGTCAAGCAGTACCGCCGCCCGCTGGGGCGCGAGAACTGGGAGATCGTGGCGGGCAGCATGGATCCCGGCGAGTCGCCCGAGCAGGCCGCGGCGCGCGAGCTGCGCGAGGAGACGGGCTACGTGGCAAAGCGCGTCGAGCGGCTGTGGTCGGCCTACACCGCACCCGGGTTCTGCGAGGAGCTGCTGCACTTCTGCGTCGTCGACGGCTACGAGATCGGCCCGCCCGAGCCCGACGCCGACGAGGAGATCGAGCTGGGCGTGTTCGCGCTCCAGACGCTGTGGCGCAAGATCCAGCTCGACGAGCTGCCCGACGCGAAGACGCAGATCGCGGTGCTGTGGGCGCTGAGCGGGCGCGCCTAGTCGTCGTCCTGCAGCGCACGCTGCTGGGCGCGGTGGCGGAGTTCGGCCAAGAGCCGGGCTTCGCGCCGCACAAGGAGCGGGTGCTGGCGACCGCGGCGGCGCTCGACTACGTGCTGATGCTGGCCACGGACAGCGCGGGCACGCGCATTCCCGCCGCCGACGCCGAGCGCGCCATGCACGACGGCATCGCGCGCGGCGTCGACTCGCTGATCGCGGTGGCCACCAGCGTGGCGAAGATCGGCACGCCGCGCGCGAGCGCGTTCGCGCACGAGACGGCGACCGTGCTGGGAACGATCGTGCGGGCCGAAGGCCTGAGCGACCACGAGCGCACCTTCGCCCTCATCGCGCTCGCCAACGCATGATCGACCCGGATGCCATCGCGGCGGCCCTCGACGCGGGCGAGGAGGCGCTGCTGGACGCCGAGATGCGCAGCGTCGTGCTGCAGCACGGCGCGCGCAGCGCGCGGGTGGTGGTGCTGCTGCACGGCCTGACCGCCAGCCCGCGCGCCTGGCGCGCCTTCGCCGACGAGCGCTTCGCGCGCGGCGAAAACGTGCTCGTGCCGCGCTTGCCGCGCCACGGTCACCAGGACCGCATGACCGCCGCGCTGGCCGGGCTGCGCGCCGACGAGCTGCGCGAGGCCGGCCGGCGCATCCTCGACGCGGCGGCCGCGCTGGGCGACGAGATCGTGCTGGTCGGCTTCTCGCTGGGCGGCGCGCTGGCGCTCCACCTGGCCCACGGCGACGCGCGGGTCGCGCGCGCGATCGCGGTCGCGCCGTTCTTGGGGCTGCTCGCGCTGCCGCACGACTGGCACGCCTTCGCGCGCAGGCTGCTCGAGCGCAGCCCCAACCGCTTCCTGTACTGGAACCCGATCGACAAGGGCCGCAACTTGCCCGGGCACGGCTATCCCCGCTACACCACGCGCGCGCTGGCGGCCGGGCTGGCGCTGGCCGACGCGCTGCGCGCCGCTGCGCGGAGCGGTCCGCCGCGCGCGCGCCACGTCGAGATCGTGCGCAACGCGGGCGAGGTCTCGGTCAACAACCGCGCCATCGACGACCTGGTCGAGCGCTGGCGCGCGATCGGCGGCGAGCGGGTGCGGGTCCACCGCCTGGTCGGCCTGGGCCCCTCGCACGACGTGATCGAGCCCGAGCGCAAGCACGCCCCGGCGCTGCGCTTCCTGCCCCACCTCCACGCCCTGCTCGACGCCCCGCCCGCCGAGCGCGACCTGACCATCGACGCCCGGAAATGAGGGCGGATACGAGCCCGGTCATCGCCGCCGACGAGGCCGTCGCGCGGGCCCGCGCGCTGGGCATCGCGCTGCCGGAGCTGATGCTGCGGCTGGTGGGCTGGGCGGCGGGCCGGGCCGACGTGCCGATCTCGGGCTTTCGGGTCGGGGCGGTCGCGCGCGGGCGCTCGGGCGCGCTGTACGCCGGGGCGAACCTGGAGTTCGCCGGTCTGCCGCTGAGCTGCTCGGTGCACGCCGAGCAGAGCGCCGTGACCAACGCCTGGGTCCACGGCGAGCGGGGGCTGGAAGCGATCGCGGTCAGCGCGGCGCCGTGCGGCTACTGCCGCCAGTTCCTCTACGAGCTGGCCGGCGCGGAGGAGCTGGAGATTCTCCTGCCGGAGCGGCCCGCGGCGCTGCTGACGGCGCTGCTGCCGGGTGCCTTCGGCCCGCGCGATCTGGGCGTCGAGGGCGGCCTGCTGCAGCCGCAGCGCCACGGCCTCGTGCTCGCCCCCGGCTCCGCACGCGACTCGAGCGCCGCCGGCGAGGCGAGCGCGACGGACGAGACCGTCGCCGCCGCGCTGGCCGCCGCGAACGCGTCGTACGCGCCCTACGGCAAGACGTACGCCGGGGTGGCGCTGCGCACGGCGGACGGCGCGCTGTACGAAGGCCGCTACGCCGAGAGCGCCGCGTTCAACCCGAGCCTGTCGCCCATGCAGGCGGCGCTGGCGCACCTCACGCTGTGCGGGCGCGCGTACGCGGACATCGCGCAGGCCGCGCTGGTGGAGACGGCCGGGCCGGTCTCCCAGCGGGACGCGGGCGCGGGCGTGCTGGCCGCCGTGTCGTGCGTCGCGCCGGCGTACGCCCGCGCCGTCCCCGGCGGCTGAGGCGAGCGTGACTCGCCGCGGATCGCGCCCTGCCTCGGCCTGGCGGTAGGCAATTCGACGTACGGCCGCAGGAGGTGGGAGGCACCGCACCGGATTGATTGCGCTCGATGCAAAGGCTCGAAGCGTTCGAGCCGGTCGCAAGGGTGAAGGTGACGACGATGGGTGACGAGCAGCTCGCGCGAGGCCGCTTTTTGCGGCTCGCGGGCGCGAGCGGGGCTGCCGCCGCGGCAGTGGCCGGTAGCGCCGTACCGAGCGAAGCCCTGCCCGAGCGCGCGGCGCCCGAGCTGCCGGTCGCGAAGCTGCGCGACCTGCACCCCGGGCGGCCCGTCACGGCGGCGTATCCCGACCCGAAGTCGCCGATCATCGTGCTCAAGCTGGGCCACCCGGTCGACGACGGCGTCGGGCCCGAGCGCGACATCGTCGCCTACAGCAGTTTCTGCACCCACATGGGCTGCCCGGTGACGTACAAGCCCGAGCGCAAGCTGCTGGCCTGCCCGTGCCACTTCAGCTCGTTCGACCCGGCCCACGGCGGGCTCCAAGTCATCGGGCAAGCCTCGACCAACCTGCCCCAGATCGTGCTCGAGGCGCGCGGCGAGAACGTGTACGCGGTCGGCATCCGGGGCCTGGTCTGGGGCCGCCAGAGCAACGCGCAGCGGTTCTCGTAAGGAGCGGGTTCGATGGGTGTCTATCACAGCCCCAAGACGTCGGTGCCGCTGCCGCCCGCGGGCGCGCAGCACCTCAAGACGGTCTGCCACTACTGCATCGTCGGCTGCAGCTACGACGTCTACAAATGGCCCGAGAACGGCGCCGACGGCGGGCCGCGCCCGCACCAGAACGCGCTCGGGGTGGACTTCACCAAGCCCCAGCCGCCCGTCACGGGAACCTGGATCAGCCCCGAGCAGCAGACGGTGGTCGAAGAGCGCGACGGCCGGCGCTACAACGTCGTCATCATCCCCAACAAGCAGGCCAAGGTGAACTCCGGGCTGTCGTCGGTGCGCGGCGGCACGCTGGCGGCCTCGCTCTACGCGCCCGACAAGCCGACCGCCAACCGCCTGCACCACCCGCTGGTGTACCGCAGCCGCGAGCGCAACCCGACCTCCTGGGACGACGCGGTGGAGCTGGTCGCGGGCGTGCTCAAGGACTCGCTCGACAAGCACGGCCCCGACTCGATCACGATGAAGTTCTTCGACCACGGCGGCGGGGGCGGCGGGTTCGAGAACAACTGGGCGGTCGGGAAGTTCTTCTTCTCGGGCGTGCAGACCGTGATGGCGAGCATCCACAACCGCCCGGCCTACAACTCCGAGGTCCACTCCAGCCGCGACATGGGCGTGCCCGAGCTCAACCACAGCTACGAGGACGCCGAGCTGGCCGACACGCTGGTCCTGTGGGGCGCGAACTCCTACGAGACCCAGACCAACTACTTCCTCAACCACATGGTGCCCAACCTGAGCGGCGCGACGCTGGCCAAGAAGCGCGCCGCGCTGCACGGCGAGCCGGTCGCGCCCGGGCGCATGATCGTCGCCGACGTGCGCACCACGACGACCGTCGCGACCGCGCGCGCGGCGGGCGGGCCCGAGCGCGTGCTGCACCTGTGGCTCAAGCCCGGCACCGACATCGCGCTGCTCAACGCGATCGGCCGCATCGTGCACGAGCGGCGCTGGCAAGACCAGGCCTTCATCGACGCGCGCACCGAGAAGCTCGCCGACTACGAGCGCGACGGGCTGCAGCTCTCCAAGCCGCTGGACGCGGTGCTGGCCGAGGCCGAGCAGGTCACCGGCGTGCCGCGCGCCGACATGGAGAAGGCCGCGAGCTGGATCGCCGCGCCCAAGGCCGGCGGGGTGCGCACCCGGACGCTTTTCCACTACGAGAAAGGCATGATCTGGGGGCTCAAAAACTACGAGAACATCGCCAGCATCGTGAGCCTCGCGCTGCTCACCGGCAACCTCGGCAAACCGGGCGTGGGCTGCAGCCGGCTGGGCGGGCACCAGGAAGGCTACGTGCGGCCCGACTACAAGGGCCCGCGCCCGGCGATCTACGTCGACCAGGCGCTGGCGGCGGGCAAGGGGCGCGTGTTCTGGTTCGGCGGCTGCAACCCGCTGGTCGCGACGCTCGACGCCGAGCGCATGCGCGACGTGCTCGAAGAGCGCGGCGCGATCGTCAAGAAGGCGCTCGACAAGGTGCGCTCGGGCGGGCCGCAGGAGCGCATCGCGGCGATCTCCGAGGCGCTCGACCGGGGCGGCCTGTTCGTCGTCGCGCAAGACCTGTACCTGACGAAGTCGGCCGAGCGCGCGCACGTCGTGTTCCCCGCCGCGGCCTGGGGCGAGTCGCCGATCACCTCGATCAACGGCGAGCGCCGCCTGCGCCTGTACGAGCAGATCCAGGACCCGCCCGGCGACGCCAAGCCCGACTGGGCGATCATGGCGGCGGTCGCGCAGAAGCTGCACGCTCTCTACACGGCGGAAGGCAACGCCGCCATGGCGGCCCGTTTCGCCGGCTTCGGCTGGCGCGGCGCGGAAGAGGTCTTCCTCGAGGGCGGGCAGTCGTTTCCGCCGGTGCACGGCGAGATCGGCTACACCAAGCCCGGCCCGATCGAGAACTACCGCGGCATCACCTATGCCGAGCTGCGCCGGCTCGGGCACGACGGCATCCAGACGCCGGTCCGGCGCGAGCGCGGCGCGCTGCGCGGCAGCGTGCGGCTGTTCGAGAACGGCGAGCCGTTCCGCACCGCCTCGGGCAAGGCGACGTTCAAGGGCTACGCCTGGCCGGGCTACCCGGCCGAGGTCAAGGCGCAGCTGGACAAGTACCCGTTCTTCCTCACCAACGGGCGCCTCAACGTGGCCTGGCAGACCATGTACAACGACGAGCGCATGCCGCTCCAGAACGAGCGCGTCCCCGCGGCCTGGCTGGAGATCCACCCTGACGACGCGCGCAAGCTCGGCCTCGAGAGCGGCGACCTGGTCGAGGTCTACAACGACTACGGCTCGGCCGACGCGGCGGCGTACGTCACGCCCTCGGTCAAGCCGGGGATCGTGTTCATGCAGTTCGCCCACCCGCGCGGAACGGCCAACTCGCTGACCACGCCCTACGTCGACCCGCTCACCACGATCCCGTACTACAAGGGCTCGGCGGCGGGGATTCGCAAGATCGGCTCGCTGCCGTCGGTGAAGCAACACCTGAGCTGGATTCCCGTCATCGAGACCGCGTCGCGCACGTGAACGTCGTGGTGGTCGGCGGGAGCGCCTCCAACGTCGGCAAGACGACGCTCGCGGCGCGCCTGATCGGCCGCCATGCCGCGCGCGGGCGAACCGTCGCGGTCAAGGTCAGCGTGCGCGAGCGGGCTTGCGAGACCACGGTGCTGACCCTGCGCCCGGGCGACGACGCGGAGCACCGGCGCGACACCGGCAAGCTGCTCGCGGCCGGCGCGGCGTGCGTGGTGTGGGTGACGGTCTCGCGCGGCACGGTGCGCACCGGCCTGGCGCGCGGCCTGGCCGCGGCGCGCAAGCTGCGCCCGGCCAGCGTGGTGTTCGAGTCGACCTCGGCCGGGATCGAGCTGCGCCGCATCGACGACTCGTGGTTCGTCGCCGGCCCGGGCGAGTGGAAGCCGTGGGCCGACGAGCACCGGCGGCGCGCCGACCACGTGCTCAGCAGCGACCAGGCGTGCGCGCCGCGCGATCCGCTCTCAGGCGCAGACTTCGGCGCACCAGGCTTCGATGCGCTCGGCGATCGCGTCGCGCACCTCGCGGGTGCGCGCTAGCACCTCTGCCGGTTCGCCGCGGAACGACGACGGATCGGGAAAGCCCCAGTGCAGCCGCTCGCCGCGCGCGGGGTGGATCGGGCACGCCTCGGCGCTGGCCTCGTCGCATACCGTGACGACGTAGTCGTACGCGCGCGCGGCGATGGCTGGGTCGGCGCAGCTCTTGGCGGTGTTGGCGCTCAGGTCGTGGCCCAGCTCGCGCATGGCATCGACCACGACCGGGTTGAGCCGGCCCGCCTCCAGGCCCGCGCTGTAGGCCTGGAACCGGCCGGCGCAGCGCGCGTTGACGAACGCCTCGGCCATCTGGCTGCGCGCGCTGTTGTGGATGCACACGAACAGCACCGTGCGCGGTGCGCTCGCGGCGCTCACGTCGCGGCCCGCGCGGCGTCGCCGAGGAGGAGTTCCACGATCACGCAGTCCTTCCAGGCTCCCTCGAGCCGGCCGTGGCGGCGGTACACGCCGACCTCGCGAAAGCCCAGCTCGGCGCACAGCGCGCGGCTGGCCAGGTTGTCGGTGAAGATGCGGGAGAGCAGCTTCCAGAAGCCCAGCCGCTCGCAGCGCTCGATCAGCGCCGTCAGCGCGCGCCGCCCGACGCCGCGCCGGCGCGCATCGCCCGCGACGTAGACCGAGAACTCGGCCACGCCGTCGTAGCAGGCGCGCTTGCGGTAGGCCGAAGCCCAGGCGAAGCCGACCACGCGCTCGTCCGCGAGCACGACCACGGTCGGGTGGGTCGCCATGTCGGCCTCCAGGTCGGCCGCGATCTCGGCGACCGAGCAGGGCTCGGTGTCGAAGGTGGCCTGGCGGCCCGCGATGCCCTCGTTGTAGATCGCGGTGACGGCGTGCGCGTCGGCGAGGGTCGCGTCGCGCACGGCGAGCGGCTCGCGCTGCGAGGCGCTCACGCCGGGACGGCGAGCGGCAGCACCGCGCCGAGCGCGTCGTCGATGCGGCGCCGGGCGTCGGGTGCGAGCCGGTAGTAGACCCAGGTCCCGCGCCGCTCGCAGATCACCAGGCCCGCCGTGCGCAGCAGCTTGAGGTGGTGCGACACGGTGGGCTGGTTGAGCGGCAGAGCGGCGGTGAAGTCGCACACGCAGTACTCGTCCTCGGCGCGCGCCAGCGTGGCCAGGATCGCCAGGCGGTGCGGGTCGCCCAGCGCCTTGAAAACGCCGGCCTCGCCGCCGCGGTCCGTGGTGTCCACGGGCGAGAGCGGGCCGCACCGTTCAATCGACATGGATCGATGGTATGCCGGGGCGGCGCCGGGTGTCAACGTGGGAGTTCGGAAGCGCCGGTTCCGGGCCTACGCTCAGAACCGGCTGATGACGAAGTACGCCAGCGCGGCGACCACGCCCGAGAAGATCGGCGTCACGGTCCAGGCGATCAGCAGCTTGACCACGGTGTCGCGGTTCAGGCCGCCGCGCCGCTCGGCGCGCTCGCCTTCGGAGAGGACTGCGGGGCCGCCCAGGCCGACGGCGGCTTCTTGGCTCATGCGGTTTTCCTCCCGCCGCTGATGCCGGCGATGGCTCCGGTGGAGACTTGGGTGGTCGACATCGGCAGGCCGAGGTTCGCGCCGAACCCGACCAGCAGCGCGGTGGTCACGTTGGCGGTGAGGCCCTCGGCCGGGTTCATGGTGACGAGGTCCTCGGCCAGCACTTTGGCGACGCGCGCACCGGCCACGATGCTGCCGACGAACATGGCGACCGAGACGAGCACGAACAGCCAGACCACGTCGACGGTCTGCACGGCCACGCCGAGCGAGACGATCTTGGGCGTGTCGTTCAGGCCGCGCGCGAAGCCGACCCCGCCGGCCGAGAGCCAGTGCAGGCCGTCCAGGCCGAACAGCGAGCGGCGCGCCCCGCCGGCCGGGGCCGGCCGCGGCGTGCCGCTCTGCACGCGGCGCGCGATGTAATTGGCCAGCGCCGACAGCGCGTAGGCGACGAAGATGCTGACCAGCAGCGGGACGAGCAGCTTCTGCGCGATCACGCCCCACGCGATGGAGTGGGGCGCCCACAGCAGGCCCGCGCCGATCAGCGCGCCGATCAAGCCGTGGGTGGTCGAGACCGGCAGGCGCAGCACCGTCGCGACGAGCACCCAGGCGATCACGCCGCACAGCGCGGCCGCTTCGAACGCCATCGTGGGCGGCTGCGTGATCGCGCCGCCGGTGAAGACCTTGAGCATGCTGTGCGCGAGCGCGGCCGAGAGCAGGCAGCCGGCCAGCGTCGTTATGGCGCCCCAGAACACCGCCGTGCGGTACCCGGCCAGACCGCTGCCGCGCAGCGTCGCAACGCCTTTGGAAACGTCATTGGCGCCGTTCACCGCGGCCAGCACGGCGATGAGGGCCAGAATCACTACACCCAATGTCACGGTCTGCGCATGATAACCACTCGTTAATGAAAAGACAAGATGGATTCGGAAAATAATTTGACTGTTTTCAATACAGGTGATTCGTTCGTACATTACATCGAGATAATTCGATTCAATGGATCCCGCGAAGCGCCGCGAATTCAAATGAATTGAAGCTTTTCAATTGACTGCTCGGATTGCTGGGTACTCGTGCGCAGGGGTTGTCGCGGGCCGCGGCGATTGATAGGGTTTCTGCGTTTCGGGTGCGGTGTGCGGAGGATGGCGAGCTTCATGGCAATGCAGCGTGAGTGCGCTCCGGGGGCGGTCGACGCGAGCGACCGTTCCGAGGCGGCGAGCTTGTTCAAGGCGCTCGGCGACCCGCACCGGCTGACGATCCTGGCCACGCTGGCGCGCGAGGCGGACGAGGTCTGCGTGTGCGACTTCACCTCGGCCCTGCCGCTCAACCAGCCCACCGTCTCGCACCACCTGCGGGTGCTGCGCGAGGCCGGCCTGGTGACCTCCGAGCGGCGCGGGACGTGGGTCTACTACCGCCTCGCGCCCGACGCGCTGGCGCGCGTCGACGCGACCACCCGCGCGCTGCTGGCCCCGCGCGCCCGCGCGGCGGCCCGGGCCTAGTGTCAGGGCGAGTCGCAATTACAGTCTGACCACTTGTGCGGTATATCGATCTTCGCCTATACTGGGCTTGGATCGAAGAGATTCGATTCCTTAGCCCGGACTTCATGACCGCGAGGATTTCCCACATGGCAAGAATGCCGTACACCGCGCCGGCCGACGTCAAATCGGCCTTCACGGCAGCGTCCGAGGGCAAGAACGCCGACACCGAGGGCAAGACGAGCACGACCGGAAGCGGCCACGCGCCGCCCGTCTGCTGCGTCCGCACTCCCAAGGGCTGAACCGCTTTCACCCGGTTCGCGCGCTGGCGCGGACCATCTGCCAGGCGCAGGGTGGCCTTCTTGAACACCAACGAACTGGTTCGCGGGCGCGAACCGGAGCTGACCCGTTCGCTCCTCGTCACGATCGCACCGGCGGCCGAGACGGTCGCGGCGGCGAAAGAGCTCGGACTGGACGTCGCGATCGTCGGCCCCGACGGTAACAGGCCGGCCGGCGTACCGTTTCACCCGGTCGACTTGGCCGATCCGGCCGCGCTGCGCGGCGTGCTGCGGGAACTGGCCGCGGCGCACGAGATCGCGGGCGTGCTCAGCAGCGAGGGCCCGTTCGTGCGGGCCGCGGCGGAATGCGCCGCGTTCCTCGGCTTGCCGCACGCGCTCTCGGTCGAAGCCGCGGAGCGGGGCGAGAACAAGCTGCTCGCCCGGCGCTGCTACGACGCGGCCGGGGTGCGCGGCCCGCAGTACCACGCCACCGCTTCCGCCCACGACGCCGTCGCCGCCGCGGAGCGGATCGGCTGGCCGGTCGTCGCCAAGCCGCTCAACGACCAGAACAGCCGCTTCGTGCGGCTGTGCCGCAACCGCGAGGACGTCGAGGGCGCGCTGGCGGCGGTCGCCCAGGCCGGGTTCAACGCCGGCGGGCAGCGCCTGGCGCCCGAGATCCTGCTCGAAGAGTTCGTCAACGGCCAGGAGTACAGCGTCGAGCTGTTCGTCGAGCGCGGCAGCGCGACCGTCGTCGCGATCTGCGCCAAGGCGCTCGGCCCGCCGCCGTTCTTCGTCGAGATCGGCCACGCCGTGCCGGCCGCGGTGAGCCCCAAGCTCGCCGCCGAGCTGAGCCAAACCGCGACGGCCGCGGTCGCGGCGCTGGGCGCCGACAACTGCGTCGCGCACGTCGAGCTGCGCGTGCGGCGCGAGCAAGCCTACGTGATCGAGGTCAACCTGCGCGTCGCCGGCGGCAGGCTGGCCGACCTGGTCGCGACCGTCACCGGCTGGGACCTGGCCGCAGTCGAGCTCGACCTCGCCCTGGGCCGCCCGGTCCGCGCGCCGCGCACGCCCGAGACGAAGGTCGGCGTGTACCACTGCCTGACCGTCGACGTGCCCTCGGTGGTCCGCTACGCGCAGGACCCGCTCGAGCTGGGCGACGTCTGGCCGCCGCCGGTCCTCGAGCTCGACGTCCCGCCCGGCGCCACCGTCTATCCCGTCAACCACCCGCAGGGCCGTATCTACGGCCGCATCCTGGCCTTCGGCGACGACATGCCCCGGGCGTGGTCGACCGTGCGCACCCTCCGCTCGCTCCTTCGGCTGCGGACCGAGCCCGTGAGCGACACCACCTCCCCAGCCGTTGCAGGCAGTCCCGGCTCCGTCAAGTCGGGCTGCTGCTGAAAGCGATCGACATGCACGTCACCCTGATCTCGACCTACGAAGGCGGGATGCAGCCGCTCGGGCTCGCCGGCGCTGCCGCTCACCTCACCCACGCCGGGCACACGGTCCGCGCGCACGATCTCACCCTGCAAGAGCTGGACTGGGCCTCGGTCGAGCGCTCGGGGCTGGTCACGTTCAGCGTGCCGCTGTTCGACTCGACCGCGCAGGCGATCGAGATCGCGCAGGAGATTCGCCGCCGCGAGCTGCCCGCCAAGATCATCTTCTACGGCTCCTACGCGATGCTCAACAGCGAGCACGTGCTCTCGGTCGCGGCCGACGCCGTCATCGAAGGCGACTGGGAGCACGTCCTGGTCGACGTGGCCGGCCGGCTCGACCGCGGCGAGGACTTCAGCGACGCGCCGGGCATCTCGACGCCGGGCAAGAAGGCGCTCCCGACCTACCTGCGCACCGGGCGGCTCGTTCCCGACCGCTCGATCCTGCCGCCGCTGACCTCGTACGGCTACGCCGAGGCCAAGGCCCGCATGAAGCGCGACGTCGTGGTGGGCAACGTCGAGACCGCGCGCGGCTGCCGCTTCTCGTGCAAGTACTGCTCGGTCTTCGCCGCCTACAAGAACAAGGTCGTGCCGTTCCCGGTCGACGTGGTGCTGCAGGACATCGACAACGTCGTCGCGGCCGGGGCGCAGCACATCTGCTTCATCGACGCCGATTTCCTCAACGCGCCCAAGCACGCGCTCGAGATCGCGCAGAAGATGCACGAGAAGCACCCCGAGCTGACCTTCGACTTCACCACCCGCTGCGACCTGATCGTCGAGGACCCCTCGCGCATCGAGCGCCTGGTGTCGTACGGCGCGCAGTTCCTGACCAGCGCGCTGGAGTTCCCCTCCGACCGCGTGCTCGAAGCGGTCAACAAGGGCTTCGGGGTCGAGACCATCGCGGCCGCGATCGCGATCTGCAAGAAGGTCGGCATCACGCTCAACCCGACCTTCCTGATGTTCAACCCCTGGATCTCGCTGGAGGACCTGAGCACGTTCTCGGACTTCATCGCCGCCAACGACCTGGAGAACGACGTCGAGGCGATCCAGTTCCAGACGCGCCTGTGGCTCTACAAGGGCTCGCCGCTGCTGCAGAACGTCGAAGTGCAGAACCAGATCACGGTCGAGAACGGCTTCAACTACGAGTGGAAGCACGCCGACCCG
>JASLGJ010000022.1 GCA_030150085.1 Candidatus Elarobacter sp.
GGTGTCGTCGTGCTCCACCGTGACGTCGTCGCTGAGCGCGTGCATCAGCGTCAGGCCGCGCCCGCGCTCGTTCAGCAGCGCCGCCGGCGCGCCGTCCGGCTTGCGCTGGCGCCACACGCCGTGGTCGAGCACCTCGATCACGACCGCGTCGGGCTCGGCGCAGAACGCCCGCAGCGAGAACAGGCCGTGCTCGCGCGAGCCCGCGTAGGCGTGCTCGATCGCGTTGGCGATCGCCTCGCCCGCGGCCAGCAGCGCGTCGCCGACGCGCCCCGGGTCGAGCCCGATCTCCGCCAGGTAGGCCGCCAGGCGGTGCCGCACCGCCGGCGAGGACGAGGGGATCGCGGGATACGTCACGCCCAGCGCGGGCAGGGCCTCGGCCCGCCCGGCGCCGCCCCGCCCGGCGGCGAAGCGCAGCGCGAGCACGGTCACGTCGTCGCCGGCGGCGCTGCCCAGCCGGCCCAGCAGCTTGGCCACCAGCGCCTCGGGCGCGCCGGTCTCGTCTGCGGCGAAGCCCAGCATTGCCGCCAAACCCTCGTCGATGCCGCGCGTGCGCGACTCGATCAGCCCGTCGGTGTAGAGCGCGAGCACGTCGCCCGACGCGAGCCGGTGCTCGCTCTGCTCGTAGAACTCGTCCGCGACCAGCCCGACCGGCAGCGCCGAGGCGCCGTGCAGCAGCGAGGGCCGCCCGCCGGCGCCGATCAGCAGCGGCGGCAGATGCCCGGCCGAGGCGTAGCGCAGCACCCCGCTCGCGGTGTCGAGCACGCCCAGCCCGACGGTCGCGAACTGCATCCGCTCCTGGCTGAGCACGAAGGCGTTCAGGCGCGCCAGCGCGTCGCTGGGCTGCAGTCCTTCGAGCACGTAGGCGCGCAGCGAGCTGCGCAGCTGGCCCATCGTCGCGGCGGCCAGCACCCCGCGCCCGGCCACGTCGCCGATCGCGAACGCGACCTTGCCGCCGCGCAGCGGCACCACGTCGTACCAGTCGCCGCCGACCTCGACTCCTTCCGCGCCGGCGATCACCTGGGCCGCGAACTCCACCCCGTCGACGGCCGGGATCTCGGCCGGCAGCAGGCTGGTCTGCAGGGTGCGCGCGATCTCGCGCTCGCGCTCGAACAGGCGCGCGTTGGCGAGGTACATGCCGGCCCGCCGGCCGAGGTCGTCGGCCACCGCGAGGTCGTCGAGGGTGAAGCGGCGCGCGCCGGTGGCCGAGAGCGCGAGCGCCCCCAGCACCTCGCCGTCGGTCGAGGCGATCGGCACCGCCAGGTACGAGCTCAGCCCGAGCGCCGCGACGAGCTGCCCGTGCAGCGGGTCGGGGAGCTGGTCCGGCAGCGCGGCGGCATCGCCGAAGAACTGCGTCTTGCCGTCGCGCAGCACCGCGCCGACCCCGGCACCCGTGACGCGGCCGGGCGGGAACGCGGCCGTGGCCCGCTCGATCGCGGCCTGCAGCGCGGGGTCGGCGGCGCGCGAGGCGACGATGCGCGGGTGGCCGCCGTCGACCACCACCACCAGGGCGTGGTCGCAGAAGGCCGGCACCAGCAGGTCGGCCAGCGCGCTGAGCGTCTCGCGCCAGTCGAGCGAGCGCGCGAACACCGCGCTGACCCGCGAGACCGTGTTCAGCCGCCGCCGCGCCGCCTCGGAGAGCTGCATCGCGACCCGCTGCGCCTCGAACGAGCGCGCGTTGGCGATCGCGGCCGAGGTGCGGCGCGCGACCTCCTCGGCCACGCCCTGCGCGTGGGGGCCGTGCGGGCGCACCGCGGCGAAGGTGATCGCGCCCAGCGGCTTGTCGTCGAACAGCAGCGGCACGACGATCAGCGAGCCGATCGCCTGCGCGCGCAGCAGCGCCGCGACGTCGGCGTCCCAGCGCGCGACCGCGCTCAGCCAGCCGGGCCCGTAGCTCACCGACTGCGCGCTGCGCAGCGCCCGCCCGACCCCTTCGCCCGCTTCGAGCGCGGGCGCGCGGCGCGGCAGCTCGCCCGGCACGCGCGCCCGCAGCGCGTCGCTCAGCTCGATCGTGCGGCGCGTCAGCACGCCGTCCTCGAGCACGTCGACGATGCAGACGTCGGCCAGGTAGGGGATCGCGAGCAGCGCCACGGTGCCCAGCACCGAGCTCAGGTCGAGCGAGCGGGTGAGCAGCTCGCTCACGCTGGCCAGGTACGAGGCGCGCTCGAGCGAGGCCACCAGCTCCGCGCGCGACGCCTCGCGCTCGCGGGTGCGCCGCTCCAGGTCCTCGCGCAGCGTGCGGGTGCGCACCGCCTGGCGCACCGCCAGGCGCACCGTCTCCTCGCTCAGGTCGGTCTTGGGGAGGTAGTCGAGCGCGCCGCGCCGGATCAGCTCGGCCGCCACGCGCGGGTCGCTCTGGCCGGTGATCGCGAGCACCACCGGGTGGCCGGGCTCGGGCGCGCGCTGCAGCTCGTCGAGGAACTCCAGCCCGTCGAGGTCGGGCAGGTCGTAGTCGAGCAGCACCACGTCGGGCCGCAGCGAGCGCACCAGGTCGAGCCCGTCCTCGCCGGTGCTCGCCGTCGCCAGCTCGTACGCGGCCTCGTCCCGGCTCAGGAAGCGGCTCAGCAGCGAGGCGTCGGCGGCGCTGTCCTCGACCAGGAGCACCCGCCGCGCCCGGACCCGTTCAGTCAACGCTCTCCGGCGGCAGCTCCACGCTGTCGAGCCAGTATTCCTTGAGCGAGCGCAGCAGCCGCTCGAGGCGGTCGAAGTCCATCGGCTTGACCATGTAGCCCGAGGCGCCTTGCCGGTAGCACTCCGCGATCACCTTGGGATTGGCCGAGGCGCTGAACACCACCACCGGCAGCTTGCGCAGGCGCTCGGTGGCCTTCACCTCGGCCAGCACCTCGCGCCCGTCGCTGCCGGGCAGGTTGAGATCGAGCAGCACGACCGCGGGCAGGGGCTCGTCCTTGGGCGGGCGGCCCGACTCGTGCAGCGCTTCCAGCGCCTCGTCGGCGTCGCTGGCGCGGCGCACCTCGACGCTCCCGCCCAGGCGCGCGAAGGCGCGCACGATCGCTTCGTAGTCCTCGTCGTTGTCCTCGACGATCAGGAGCGCGGCAGCCATCTCATCCCTCGCTCACCGGTACGGTGAAATAGAACGTGGAGCCCTGCCCGGGTACCGATTCGACCCACATCGAGCCCCCGTTGCGTTCGACGATCTTGCGCGCGATCGCGAGCCCCGAGCCCGTCCCGCCGCCGTAGCGGTCCTGGCCGTGCAGGCGCTTGAACATGCGGAACACCGTCTCGAGGTGCTTCTCGCGGATGCCGATCCCGTTGTCGCGCACGAACACCGTCGCCATCGGGCCGCTCGGCGCGACGCTGCTCGCCCGCAGGCGGTCCTGCGGCGCGGCGCCGGGCGCGGTGCCGATCTCGATCAGCGGGTGCCCGCTCTCGTTGTACTTGAGCGCGTTGCCGATCAGGTTGAGGAACACTTCGCGCGCCCGCACCGGGTTGACGATCGCCCGGGGCAGCCGCTCGGGGCGGCGCACCTCGGCGTTCTCCTGCGCGAGGCGCGGGCCCAGCAGCGCCAGGGCGTCGTCGAGCGCGGCGTCGAGGTCGGTCACGCGCGCGGTCGGCTCGTCCTCGCCGACCCGGGCCAGCTCGAGCATCGAGTCGATCTGCGACTCCATGCGCCGGGTCAGGGCCCTCATCGCGTCGAGCATCTCGCGCGCCCGCTCGTCCAGCCGCCCGGCGTAGTCCTCGCGCAGGAAGGTCGCGTAGTGGCTCAGCCCGCGCAGCGGCTCCTTGAGGTCGTGCGAGGCGATGTGCGCGAACGACTCCAGCTCCTCGACCGAGCGGGCCAGGTCGGCGTTGAGCTTGGCGTACTCGCGCGCGCGGCGCATCATCACGTCGCTGAGCAGCCGGCGCAGCTCGACCGCGGCGTCGACCTGGGCCTGCTCCCAGGGCCGCGAGTGGTTGGCCACCACTTCCTGCCAGGTCGCGAACGACTCGCGCGGCGAGAGCGTCCCGCCCTCCCCGGCCGGCTTGAGCGGGTCGCCCGCCCACGAGACCGTGCGCGCGACCTCGGGCCGGAACCACAGCAGCCAGCCGCCCTTGGTGGTGCTGAGCGGAACCGCCAGCAGGCCCGACGCGGTGTCCTTGCAGGCCTCGAACTCGGGGTTCATCAGCGCCAGCGCGTCGGTGACGAAGGGCTCCTCGTCGGCCCCGCGCTCGTCCAGCCAGGCCAGGATCCGGCGCACGTGGCGCAGGCGCGGGGTGGTGCCGATCAGGATCGGCTCGCCCTCGGTGCGCACCGCGGCCCCTTGCGCCCCGGCGATCTCCAGCAGCTCGCCCCCGGCGATGGCCTGGGTGAACTCGCCCTCGCGCGAGACCGCGTCGATCAGGGCCGGCTGCAGCGCGCGCAGCCGCATCCGGTAGGCGAACTCCTCGGACTCCTCGAGCGCGGTGATCTGGAGCGCGGCGGTGCGGGCCAGCATCTCGCAGGCCACCCGGGCCCGGTAGGGCACGTAGTGGGGGGTGCGGTGGTGCATCGCGACCAGGCCCCACAGCTCGCCGTGCTTGAGGATCGAGGCCGAGCACGAGGCCGCGACGCCCATGTTGGCCAGGTACTGGAGGTGGACCGGCGAGACGCTGCGCAGCACCGAGCGGCTCAGGTCGAGCGGGGCGTCGGTGAGCGGGTTGAGGGGCGGCAGGATGCGGGCCGGGACGTAGCGCGCGTCGGGGATCAGGCGCAGGGGGTTGCGGCGGTACAGCTCGCGGGCCTGGCGCGGGATGTCCGAGGCCGGGTAGTGCAGGCCCAGGAAGGGCGCCAGCTCGGGGACGCGCCGCTCGGCCACGACCTCGCCGTTCCAGTCGCGGTCGAAGCGGTAGACCATGGTCCGGTCGAAGCCGCTGACGCGGGCCGTCTCGGCCGCCAGGACGTCGCACGCCTGGTCCACCGCGGTGGTCGCCTGCAGCCGCGCGATCGCGGCCCGGACCAGCGAGAAGAAGCCGTCCAGCGCGCCGGGCGCGGCCGGCTCGGCCGGCTCCAGCTCGACCACCACCAGCCCGTCGCTGCGGTGCACGATCGCGTCGAACTCGCGCGGCTCGCCCTCGAGGTCCAGCCGGACCCCGACCGAGGCCACGTCCTCACCGTCGGCCAGGCGCAGGACCGCCGCGGCCGCCGAGCGCCCGAGGACCTTCTCCAGCCGCTCCCCGAGCAGCCCGCCGGCGTCGCGCCCGAGCAGCGCGCGGGCGTTCTCCGAGACCTGCACGACCCGCTCGGCGTGCGGCTCGAAGGCCAGCAGCAGGCCGTGCGGCTGAACCGCCCCGGGCACGTGGATCGGCTCGCGATCGCAGTTGGTGAGATCGACGGTCGCTGCCGCGACGGCTCCGCTGTGGACCACGAGACGAACCAAACCTCCGCTACCCGGCCGAACCGGGCACCCGCCGCCGCTCCTGAGCGCACGCGAACGAACCCGTCTCGCTCGAACGTGCCGCCGCTCCTTTACCCCAGGCGCGGCCGTTTTCTAACCGCCGGCAGGCAACCCCTCGGCCGGCTCAGCGCGCGGGCGGCGGGAGCTGCACGCTGTCCAGCCAGTACTCCTTGAGGGCCCGGACCTGGCGCTCCAGGCGCCCGAAGTCGAGCGGCTTGACCAGGTAGCCCGCGGCTCCCTCGCGGTAGCACTCCGCGATCGTGGCCGGGTCGGCCGAGGCGCTGAACACGACGACCGGAAGCTGGCGCAGGTGGTCGGTCGCCTTGAGCTCGGCCAGGATCTCGCGCCCGTCGCTGCCGGGCAGGTTCAGGTCGAGCAGCACCAGGGCCGGGAGCTGCGGCTCGCTCGCGCCGCGCAGGCGCTCCAGCGCGGCGTCCCCGTCCGGGGCGCGCACGATGCGAACCGGCTCCCCGATCCGCCCGAAGGCCCGCACCAGGGCGTCGTAGTCTTCGTCGTTGTCCTCGACCACCAGCAGTGCCGGCGCCATGTCTTCCCGTCCTCGCTTCGCGGCAGCTCCGCCAGGGCCGCGGCGGGCGTGACGCCTTCGCGAGCCTAGCCGGAGAATTCCTCGACGTAGAACGTCTCGCCGTCGCCGACCGTCACCACCGCCACGCCCAGCCGGCGCTCCTCGGGATCGAGCACGTTGGCGCGGTGCTCGGGGCTGTGCATGAAGGCGGCGTGCGCGTGCGGCTCGTCCTCGTCGAAGGCCAGGTTCTCGGCGGCGCAGGTGAACTGCAGCCGCGCGGCCCGGAAGCGTTCCTCGAAAGTGACCCCGTCGGGATCGGTGTGGCCGAAGTAGCCGCGGGTCGCCATGTGCTGGGCCTTGGCCAGGGCCAGCCGGTCGAGGTTCTCGTCGCGCACCAGCGGCACCAGGCCGCGGCGGACGCGCTCGGCGTTGACCGAGTCGAACAGCGCGCGCTCCTCGGGGCGGAGCGCGGCGGGAGCATGGGGCCGCACGAAAGCGATGGCGATGGGGGCGTCCGGCCCCTCCTGCGCGCTCGCCCCCAGCGGTGCGAGCGACGCAATCGCCGCCATCATGGCAACGATCCGTTTCATGCTCCCGGTGATCGGCCGAGAGCGGCTTGGCCCTTACCCTAAAGTCCCAGTTTGATCGTCGTCACAGTGGATTTGAAGAAGTTTAAGACGGCGCGTCGTTCTGGTGCGCGGCGTAGCTGCGGGGGTCGAAGTACCAGGCCGGCAGGCTGGCCGGGAAGGTGATGTCGCGGAAGTGGAAGTCCACCTCGCGCCCGTCGTCGTTGTAGCCGTCGCCGACCACGCCGTGCAGGTCGGTCACCGCCAGGTGCCCGCCCGCGACCTCGGCCAGCGTGGCGGTGAAGACCACCCCGAAGACACGCTTGTTGGTGCGGTCGAAGAGCTTGTCGGTGGCGATCAGGCGGCGCAGCTCGTAGGTCGTCTTGTCGGCCCACAGCTCGCGCAGGCGGTTGCGGTCGGGGTCGCGGTAGGGGGTCAGCTTGAGGTGGACCAGGCCGCCCTCGGTCTCCAGCGAGTCGACCCGGTAGTCGTACTCGCCCGCGGTGACGGTCGAGCCGATGATCGGGAGCTGGGTCGCCAGCGGCTCGGGGGTCGGCACGACCTCGACCGGGCGCGGCCGCAGCGGGGCGGGCTGGAAGAGGTCGGCGGTGGGCGGGCCGGGGTCGCGGTCCTCGTTGAAGGCCGGGCGGTCGAACTCCAGCGGGCCGCGGTAGTCGTCGCGGAAGACCTGCCGCTTGAGCGCCGCCCGGTCGAGGTTGCGGACCCAGACGTGGTAGGTGTAGCTGCCGACCGGGTCGACGTAGCCGTTGGTCGCGAGCTGGTGCCGCTCGACGGTGTAGGTCTCGTAGGGCGGGGGTGGGCGGCGGGCCCGGAAGGCGGCCCGGATCAGACCCAGCACGCGCTGCGGCGAGGGCGTCGGAAAGGCGGTCGCGGCCGCGAGCGGGGCGGCGGTCGCGACCGCGCGCGGGACCGGTTTGGCCGGCGCGGCGGCCAGCGTCAGGGCGGCGGTGAGCGCGAGCAGCACGGGTGCCGGCGGGGCCTTCATGCCCTAAGGATACACGGCGTGTCTGGGATGGCCCGCAAAGGCCGGGGTCACGCGCGGCCGAGCCCGAACGAGAGCGTCCGGCTCACATGGAACTCCTGCGCTTCACCTCCCTTGCCCGGCACTACGGTGCGAACGACGTCTTCTCCGACCTCTCCGGGGTCGTCCGCGCGGGCGACAAGATCGGCCTGGTCGGCCCCAACGGGGCGGGCAAGTCGTCGCTGGTGCGGCTGCTGGCCGGGCGCGACGAGCCGGTCGACGGCGGCACGCTGGTGCGCGCGCGCGAGGCGCGCCTGGGCTACCTCGCGCAGGACGCCTCGGAGAGCGGGCCCGCCACCCTGCGCGCCGCGTTCGACGAGGCGCTGGCGCGCGGCACGGCCCAGGAGTGGGAGATGCGCGCCACGCTCAACCGCTTCGACTTCGCCGAGAGCGACCTCGACCGGCCGCTGCGCGCGTTCTCGGGCGGCCAGCGCACGCGCGCGCTGCTGGCCCGCACGCTGCTCGAGCAGCCCGACTGGCTGGTGCTCGACGAGCCCACCAACCACCTCGACCTCGACACCGTGCGCTGGCTGGAGAACTTCGTCGCGCGCGACCCGCGCGCGTTCCTGATCGTCTCGCACGACCGCTATTT
>JASLGJ010000029.1 GCA_030150085.1 Candidatus Elarobacter sp.
CTGGACCGCGCGCCCGACACGGCCTTCCTCGACGCGCACCGCAAGGCCGCCGCCGTCACCGTCCTCGCGCGCGACCGCGGCGGCCTGCGGGTCACCGCGTACGCGCGCGACCCCTCGGAGTTCCACGGTGCGTTCGCGCGCCATCTGCTCCCGCTGCAGGTCGCGCTGTTCACCGGCGTGCCGGTCGCGCAGGCGCAGCAGCGGCTCCGGGTCCCGGTCGACGTGCACGACGTGGGCGGGCGCTTCGCCGACGCGTCGGCGGCCGAGGCCGCCAAGGGCATCGGCTACCTGTTCGTCTTCCTGCTCTACCTGTCGATCCTGCTCAACGCGCAGGCCATCATGGCCTCGGTGGCCGAGGAGAAGACCAGCCGCATCGCCGAGCTGCTGGTCGCGACGATCGACCCGGCCCAGCTCCTGACGGCCAAGATCCTGGCCTCGGCGGCGACCGGGATGATCCAGCTCGCGGTCTGGGTCGCGACCGGCGCGCTGGCCGGCAGCGCGGTGGTCGGGCTGTTCTCCGACAGCGCGCAGGCCGGCGGAACGGGCATCGGCCCGCTCGCGCTCCCGCCCGTCGAGGTGCTCTCGTTCGTCGCGTTCTTCGCCGTCGGCTTCCTGCAGTACGGCGTGCTCTACGCGGCCGCCGCGTCGCTGATCAACCGCACCGAGGACTTGGGCAGCGTGACCGGCCCGCTGGTGGTGCCGGTCGTGATCGGCTTCCTACTGGCCCAGTTCGCGCTGCAGTTCCCGAGCGCGCCGCAGCTCGTCGTCGCCTCGCAGGTCCCGCTGCTCGCGCCGTTCGTGATGTTCACCCGGATCGCGGTCTCGTCGGTACCGGTCTGGCAGATCGTGCTCTCGCTGGTCGTCAACGTCGCGGCGGCGGCGCTGCTGGCCGTCGCGGCGGGCAGGATCTACCGCGTCGGGCTGCTGCTCTACGGCCGCGCGCCCTCGCTCAAGCAGGTCGTCGCGACGCTGCGCGCCTAGGAGCCGCAGCTCCCGTCGAGCGTGAGCGGGTTGGTCTGCGGCTGCGCGATCGCGCTCACGCCGTTGCCGTTGCCGTTCCCGTTGCCGGACGGCGGGTTGACCGAGGCCGCGAAGGCGGCTTTCAGCTCGGGATAGCACGCCACCAGCGTGCCCATGTCGGGCGACTCGAGCTGGTTGACCGTTGCGTTCCAGGGCGTCGCGGCGCTGCCGAACGCGGCCTGCAGCGAGAGCGGCACGTCGTTGGTGGCGTCGACCGTGAGCTGGGCGTGGCCGAGCAGCTTGGGACCGCTCAGCCCGGACGCGGTCGAGAGCGTCCGCCCGCAGGTTCCGCTCACCGCGGGCGTGCCGGTGGGCTGCCAGAACTGCGGGCTGGGCGCGGCCGGCGCGACCAGCGGGCTGCCGTCGGAGAGCATCTGGGCCGGCGGCAGGCCGCACGGCGCGCTGACCGGCGTGCCGACCGCGGCGCCGTACACGCCGTAGAGGCTGTACTGCTGGAACGGGTTGCCCTGCGCGGAGACCATTCCGCCGTAGCGGGCCGCCATCTGGACCCGCTCGCCGAGCACGCCCGACTGGAGCGCCCAGACCACGCCGAACATCGCGATCAGGAAGACCGGCAGCGCGATCGCGGTCTCGATCAGCGCCTGGCCGCGGGCGCGCGCGCTCACGAGTTGGAGGTCGCGCATGAGTAGCTCCCCGGCGCCAGCGCGCCGCTGTAGGGCTTGATCGGGATCGTGCTCCACCAGCCGGTCACCGCCGAGAACTCCGGCCCGTTGATGCGCTCGCTGTAGGCGTCCGAGAGCGGGTACGCCTTGGCGGCGTTGCCGCCGAAGTCGTTCACGAACCAGTTGTGGCCGTTGGGCCCGGTCGCGGTCGTCGTTCCGCCGCTGAAGTCCTCGGGCGGCTGGAACGGCTTGCCGGTCTGCGGGTTGACGATCACCCCGGGCTGGATCCACTCCTCGGTCACCATCGCGCTGGTCGCGGCGGCGCGCCCGACCGCGGTGAACGTGGGCGGGGTAAAGTTGAGGAAGCCCGGCACCAGCGGCGGGACCTTGGCGCAGGTCACGATCTCGATCTGGGCCGGGGTGTAGTCGTCCTTGACCGCCGCGGGCGCGATGCCGTTGACGACCCACGCTCCGCCGTCCTGCTCGACGTCGTTGAGGGTGCCGACCCGCTTGCGGATGTCGACCACGGTGTAGCTGACCCCGCAGTCGCCGCCGTTGGCCTTGCCGCAGTTGCGCTGGAAGTCGGCCACGATCGCCTTGGCGTCGGCCTGCGCCTGCGGCAGGGTGTACTGCGAGATGCGGCTCATGAGCTGCACGTCGGCGGTGTAGCGCGCGACCGCGCTCGCATACTGCTTTCTGAGGCTTTGATAGACCGCCTGGCAGTTGGTGCTGCCGCCGCTCGCACAGCCGGAGTCGCCGGCCGACGCGACGACCATCGCCTCGAGCAGGTTGCGGATGCGCCACTCTTCCACCGAAGCCGCGTACATCACCGCCATCTGCTGGTTCCAGGCCGAGGTCTGCACCGAGAGCGCGCCCGCCGCGGCCGCGTCGGCCGCGTTCTGGGCGCGGATCTGCCAGCGCAGCACCTCGCCGTACTGCAGCGCCGAGAAGGCCAGCACGAGCGCCGCGCCCAGCCCCATGGCCCAGATCGGCAGCGTCTGACCGCGCGCGCGCAGGCTCAGCACAGCGGGTTCCGGTAGAGCGGGTTGAAGGGGTAGAACCCGATCGCCTTCTGCCCGATCGGGTAGCCGGCCGGAACGTCGACGTCCCAGGCCGCAACCGTTTGCAGGCACGGCGTGGCCCAGGTGAGCGGCGGTTTCCCGTTGGCGACCGACGGCGGCAGCTCGCCGTCGTTGAGCAGGTTGGCGAAGACTTGCTGGTGCAGCAGCATCGCCGCGTACACCGCACCGGGGCCGATCCCGTTCGCGGGCTGGTTCCAGTTGCTGCCGTCGAGGTATTCGGCCATGCCCAGCGCGGCCATCACCGAGTGGCCGCAGCCGTTGTTCTGCACCGGCACGTCGCAGTGCCACATGTAGCGGAAGCCGATGAAGTACGGCGGCGCGTTGCCGTCGTCGGCGAAGTAGCCGTTCATCTTCGCGCTGGGGTCGTTGATGGTGTTGCCGTTGAGGTCGAAGCCGGTGTCGGAGACGAGCATGTTGCCCTCGATGAAGGCGCCGCCGATGTCGAACTGGCCCAGCACGCCGCCCGCGATCCCGCCCGTCTGGCCGATCGCGACCTGGGTGCGCGAGGGGCGCACGACCTGCACCCCGCCGTGGCGGTTGTTCTGCTGCGTCTGGCCGGACTGGTAGTCGACCGGGACGTTGGTGTCCTCGGGCGGGTTCTGGGTCACCGTGACCTTCGCGCCGGCGGCGATCGGAAAGGGCGAGGCGATCGCGGCGCTCGGATCGCCGCCCAGCACCGAGGCGTGCGCGGCGACGAACGCGGCGCCGTCCGCGGAGAGCTGCGTGTAGCCGATCAGGCCCAGCTCGAACGTCCCGAACAGGAGCGTCAGCGAAAGGCCCAGCACGACGACGGTTTCGGGCAGTGCCGCCCCGCGCGGGAACTTCACGATCCGGTCTGCGCCGCGAAGAGCGAGTCGGCGAGGTTCTGGAGCGTTTTGCTGAGTTGCCCGGAGAGCCCGGCCAGCGCGGTGATCGAGGCCAGCGCGATGACGGCCAGGACCAGGGCGTACTCGGTCAGCGCGGCGCCTCGCTCGTCGCGCAGCAGCGCGAGAAGGGTTTTCATCGGCTGATCACCTCGGGGGTCATGACGAAGACGACGTCGGTCTCGGCGCTCTGGTAGCGGGTCGAGCGGAACAGCCGGCCCAGGATCGGCAGGTCGCCCAGGCCGGGGATCTTGTCGATGTTCTTGAGCTCCTGGCGGCGCAGCAGCCCCGCCATGACGATGCTCTCGCCGGTCTTGGTGACGACGTCGGTCGTGATGCGGCTGGTCTTGAACGAGGGCAGGGTGTAGCCCGCGACCTGGATGCCGTTGCTGAAATCGAGGTCCGAGACCTCGGGCGTGATCTGGGTCTCGACGCCGCCGTCGGGCAGGATCTTGGGCGTCAGGTCGAGCTTGACGCCGTACTCCTTGAACTGCACGTTGACCGCGTTGAGCCCGCTGGGGACGATGTACGGGATCTCGCCGCCGACCAGAAACTTGGCCTCCGAGCCCGGCATCGTCACCAGGTTGGGCGACGAGAGCACGCGGGCGTGGCCGTTGCGGATCAGCAGGTCGATCGTGGGCGCGACGAAGGTCGCGCGGATGAAGCGGTCCAGCCCGAACGCGCGCCCGGTGGCGGTCGTCGCGGCCGCGCCCTTGGGGGCCGCCTGGCCGTTGCTGTTGACTTGCGCGGCGTTGTCGAACGCGGTGAAGGACGGGTCGCCGTAGGTGATGTTGCCCGATGGGTCGATCGTCGCGTTCTGCAGCCGCACCCCGAGCTGCTGCAGCCCGGTGCGGTCCACTTCCAAGATGTAGACGTGGGTGTCGACCTGCTGGGTCGTGTCGAGCACGAGGCGGTCGACCAGCGTGCCCTTGACGTCGAGGTTGGCCCCGGCGTAGCCGCGCACGCGCTGCAGCACGCCCTCGGCGGCGGCCCGGTCGCGCACCTTGCCGCTGACGTAGACGTTGCCCTTGGTGTCGTAGTCGACCCGCACGTCGCGCGCGCCGGCGCTCGTCCCGAGCGCGGCCTGCAGGTCGCCCAGCGGGTGGGTGACCGTCACCGCGTCGACGATGTCGTACTTCTCGTTCTTGGCCAGCGCCGTGAAGCGGCCGAGCACGTCGGAGACGCGGTTCGCGTGGGCCTGGTCGCTCACGTCGCCCTTGACCACCAGCGCGCGGCCGGCGGTCTGGACGCTCACGCCGGGATCGTCGATGGCGGTGCGGATCATCTGGGCCAGGTCGTCGAGGGTCTGTTCGGTGACCGTCACGTCGAACTCGCGCCGGCCGGTGCGCGCCCACACCAGCAGCGTGGTGTGGCCGGGGGCCTTGGCGTTGACGATGACCTGCTGCGTGCCGACCGGCACGACGCCCGCGATCTTGCCGTCCCCGACCGCGACGCGGGTCAGCCCCGGCGCCTCGATCGTCGTGGAACGGCCCGAGGTCAGCGAGATCGCGTCGATCTGCTGCGCGCGGGCGGGAGCCGGAGCGGCGACCGCGAGCGATGCGGCCAGGGCGAGGAAAACGTTGCGCGTGTCCACCGCCATCGTTCTGCCCGCCGGCACGGCGTCAACGCGTGAACGCCTCGTCGACGGCACGTAAAATCTCAGCCGTTCACGCGAGAAGCGGGTGCGAGCACGGTATGACCGATCCGTGACCATCCCGATGCGGCGCCTCGCCGCGACACTTGTCGCCACGGCACTCTCGGCCTTCCCGGCTATCGCCCACGCCGGAACCTCGCTCGAACGAGTGGCCGATCAGGTGGGCTATGCGTACGCATGGTCGGCGTCCGCATCGGAGGTCACCCTCTCGCGTCCCGGACTCACGGTCGTCCTGCGACCCGGCAACCGCCGCTACCAGATCAACGACCGCGTGGCGTACGCCGGCGAAGCCCCCATCTACGAGAACGGCGACTTGTCCGTCTCCGCCGACGTGGTGGCCGAGCTGCGCGCACTCGCCGGGCGCTACCCGGTGACGCGTGCCACGGAGGGCACGCGCATCGGAACGAGCACCACCACCACCGTTCCCGGCCCCGCAAGCGCGAGCGGCTCGCTCTCCATCCTGGTCTCGCCGGCACCCGGCCGCGAAGCGGTCGTCGTCGACGGGTCGGCTCCCGCGGCCCTGCGCGGCAACGCCGTTCCCGTCACGCTCACCGCCACCGGCACGATCTCGCGCGATCTCCCGACCGTCACGCTGCAGCGCGTCACGCTCGCCACGGACGGCACCTTCCACACGATCCTGTCGATCTCGGGCATGCCTCGCGGCAGCGTCGTCACCGTCACGGCGACGTCGCTGCTGGGGCTGGCTCCGGCCTCGGCTCGGATCACCGTCGGCGCTCCGAACCGGGCCGTCGACTCGCCTCTCGACCACCTGCCCAAGGACTGACGTCCTTCCGAGAAGGAGCTCCATCGTGAACCACTTCCTCGCCATGCTCAACGACGACGAGGGCGCGACCCTCGTCGAGTACGGCCTCGTCGTCTCCCTCATCGCCGTCGCCGCGATCGCCGCGATCGGCGCGCTGGGCGGCCAGATCACCTCGACCTTCACCAGCATCCAAGGCCACCTGGCCTCGGGCAAGTAGTGAACGCGTTCGTCCCGGTCCTCGCCGCGGCGGCTTGCGCCGCCGCGGCGTGCGACGTGCGTTCCCGGCGCATCCCCAACGTGCTCTCGGGCGCGCTCGCGGTGGCCGGTCTCGCGCTGGCCGGGGCGACGCGCGGGCTTCCCGGTCTGGGCATCGCGCTCGCGCTGCTCGCCGCCGTTCTCGCCGTCGGCACGCTCGCGTTCGCGCGCGGCTGGTTCGGCGGGGGCGACGTGAAGTTGATCGCCGCGGGCTGCTGCGGACTCGTCCCGGCGCACGCGGCCGACTTCATCCTCTACACCGCCCTGTGCGGCGGTCTGCTCTCGCTCTACGCGCTCGCATCGCCGCGACGGATCGCGGCGGCGCTGCTAACTCGAACGCTCCCGCACACCGGTGCACGGCTGCCTTACGCCGTCGCGGTCGCGGGCGGCGCCCTCCTCCTGTGGGTGGCAATTCTATGTCCCGCGTACTTGGTCGTCCGCTAGACACGCGCACGGTCGCGCTCTCCGTCGCCGGCCTGCTCGCGGTCGGCACCGGAGTCCTCACCTTCAACTATCTCGGCTCGGTCAACCACGCCGCCCCGGCGGCGTCGCAGCGCATCGTGCTGGTCGCCGCCAAGACGATTCCGGCGCACGCCACGATCACCGCCGAGATGCTGAGCCGGGTCGCGCGCCCGGCCGACGCCGTCGATCCCGACGCGCTGGTCGCTCCGGCGTCCGCGCTGGGCTCGAGCGCGGTCAACGAGATCCCGGCCGGCAGCCTGCTGACCAGCTCGAAGCTCGCCCACGTCAGCGGCTCGGCCCTGGTCGGGCGGATGCACGGCGGAATGCGCGCGGTCTCGATCGCGCTCGACCGCGTCAAGGGCGTCTCGAACCTGATCCAGGCCGGCGACCGGGTCGACGTCATCGCCGTCACCCCCGCCCGCAACGACGAAGCGCCCAAGGCCGCCACGATCATCCGCGGCGCGCAGGTGCTCTCGATCGGCCAGATGATGGACGCCCAGGCCACCCCTTCGCCCGACGGCCAGCAGTACAGCACCGCGACGCTGGAGGTGACGCCCAAGCAGGCCGACCTCCTGGCCCTGGCCGACGTCAACACCACCCTGCGCCTGGCGTTGCGCTCGCCGCGCGAGAACCTGCACAGCCAGCCCACCGAGGCGATCTCGCTGGCGCCGCCGGGAAAACCCGTCAGCGCGCCGCAGATCGCGCCGCCCGCGCCCGCGGCGCCGAAGCTCGCGCCGCTCGCGGCACCGGCCGCCGCCGCGCCCAAGCCCAAGCCCACCTCGCCGGTCCAGGTGATCGACGGCGACTCCAGCTACCACCCGGCGCTCTGAGATGAAAGGCACGATCGCGGTCGTCGTCGGCGCCAAGGGCGGCGTCGGCGCGACCACCGTCTGCGTCGACCTGGTGCGCCAGCTGCACACCACCAAGCGCTGCGGCCTGGTCGACGCCGACTACAGCGGGCGGCGCTCGATCGCGGTGCTGACCGACAGCGTGCGCGCCTTCGACCAGGGCCGGGTGGGCGGCAACATCGCCTCGGCGACGATCCTGGGCGACGTGGCGGGGATCGAGTTCACGCCCTCCATCGACGGCGCGTTCACCCTCATGCCCGACGCGGTGGCGGGGATCTTCGGCGACCTGCGCGACACCACCGAGTACATCCTGGTCGACTCGCCCCAGCCCTACGCCTCGTCGGTGCGGCCGTTCGTCGTCAACGCCGCGCACTTCATCATCGTGGTCGAGCCCTCGCTGCTGGGCGTCACCAGCGCCCGCGCGGTGCAGACGGAGCTGGCAAAGTTCGGCATCCCGGCCTCGCGCGTGTTCCTGGTGCTCAACCAGCGCGACACGCGCAGCCCGCTGCGGGCCGAGGAAGTGGAGCGCGCGCTGGGCGCGCGCCTGCTGGGCAACATCCCGCACAACAGCGACCGCCGCTACGGCAAGGCGATCGAGGCGCTGGCCTCGGCCCTGGTCGCGCTCCCGCTCCCGGCCGACATCGAGCCGCTGCGCCCCTCGGCCAAGACCCCGCTGGGCGACCGCCGCCTGGGCAGCCGCCGCCCCAGCGGCGACGCCAAGCCCGAGGACGTCATCTCGGGCAAGGCCAGCGAAGCGCACATCATGGCGACGGTCCAGCAGACCGCGCGCGACCTGCTCAAGGGCGAGATCCACGAGGCCCTCGCGCAGCGGCTCGACGTCGTCGCCGCCAGCGCCGGGCTGGACGAGCCGCGCAAGCTGGCCGAGCTGCGCGCCCAGATCGCGACCATCGTGGGCGAGCTGATGTCGGCCTACCCGGCCGTCTTCTCGGCCGAAGAGCTGGCCCGCATGCGCCAGGAGATCATCGACGAGGCCCTGGGCTACGGGCCGCTCGAGGAGCTGCTGTCCCAGCCCGACGTGACCGAGATCATGGTCAACGGCCCGCGCAGCATCTTCATCGAGCGCAACGGCAAGATCGAGACCACCACCAAGCGCTTCGCCGACGACAAGCAGCTGCGGGTCGTGATCGAGCGCATGATCGCGCCGCTCGGGCGGCGCATCGACGAGTCGCAGCCGATGGTCGACGCGCGCCTGCCCGACGGCTCGCGCGTCAACGCGATCATCGAGCCGCTCGCCCTGGACGGCCCGACCCTGACCATCCGCAAGTTCGGCAAGCACCGCATGACCGCCGACGACCTGGTCAACATCGGCGCGATCGAGCGCCCGATGATCGACTTCCTGCGCGCCGCGGTCGAAGCGCGCCTCAACGTGGTGATCTGCGGCGGCACCGGCTCGGGCAAGACGACCTTCCTCAACGTGCTCTCGTCGTTCATTCCCGACGGCGAGCGCATCGTGACCATCGAGGACGCGGCCGAGCTGCGCCTGGACCAGTCGCACATCGTGCGGCTCGAGGCCCGCCCGCCCAACCTGCAGGGGGTGGGCGAGATCCGCATCCGCGACCTGGTCCGCAACGCGCTGCGCATGCGCCCCGACCGGATCATCGTCGGCGAGTGCCGCGGCGGCGAGGCGCTGGACATGCTGCAGGCCATGAACACCGGCCACGACGGCTCGCTCACCACCCTGCACGCCAACAGCGCGCGCGACGGGCTCTCGCGCATCGAGACGATGGTCATGATGGCCGGCTTCGACCTGCCGATCAAGGCCATCCGCGAACAGGTCTCGGGCGCGGTCGACCTTATGGTCCACATCGCGCGCATGCGCGACGGCAGCCGCAAGGTGGTCGGGATCAGCGAGGTGGTCGGGCTCGAGGGCGAGATGGTGACCATGCAGGAGATCGTGCGCTACCAGCAGCGCGGGCTGGACAAGAACAACAAGGTCGTCGGCGCGTTCGAGTTCACCGGCGTGCAGCCCGAGTGCATGGAGCGCTTCGCGGAGTTCGGGGTCTCGTTCGACATCCGCGCGCTGGGCGAGATGGGCGCCCGGGAGAAGGTCGCGGCATGGTAGCGGCGCTGGCGCCCTATGCGATCGTGATCGGCGTCGTCGGCGCGATCGGCTTGATCCTGGCCTCGTTCTGGCAACGCCTGACCGCGCCGCTGGGACCGCTGGTCGAAGGCTACCGGCTCGCGCTCGAGCAGGCCGACGTGCGGGTCAAGGGCGAGGAGCTGCTGCTGGGCATCGTCGGCGGCGCGGCCGCGCTGTGGCTGGTCGCCGTGCTGGCGCTGCACCTCGACCCGCTGCGCGGGATGCTCGTGCTGCCGGTCGCGCTGCTGCTCGCGGTGTACGTCGTCAAAGGCTGGATCGCGCGCAAGAGCAAGAAGCGCCTGGCGGCGTTCACCGAGCAGCTCGAGCTGGTGCTGCGCCTGATGGCGAGCGGCTTGCGCGCCGGCCTGGGGCTGCGCCAGGCGCTGGTGCTGGTGATCGACGAGCTCGAGGACCCGGCCCGCAAGGAGTTCATGCGCGTGCTCGGCCAGGCCAACATCGGGGTGAGCGTGTACGACGCGCTCGACTCGATGGCCCGGCGCATGCCCAGCGAGGAGTCGGCGATGATGGTCAAGGCGATCCGGGTGCAGTCGCAGACCGGCGGCAACCTGGCCAAGGTGCTCGACCACCTGGCGACGACGATCAAGGAGCGGCGCCGGGTGTGGCGCAAGATGCGCGCGCTGACCGCCGAGGGGCGCATGACCGCGGTCGTGATCGCGGCCCTCCCGGTCGTCGTCTGCGCGCTGATCTGCCTGCTCCAGCCGGCCATGCGCCACGCGCTGTTCCAGACCGCCATCGGGGCGGGCGTGATGAGCTTCGTCGCCTTCCTGGAGTTCGCCGGAATCATGATGCTGCGCAAGATCATGGCGTTCGAGGTCTGAGGTGCTGGTCGCCGTCATCGCCGCCGCGCTCTGCGCGGCCTCGCTGGGCTATCTCGCCATCAACGCCGTGGCGGCCCGCCGCACCGCCGTGGAGCGGACCATCGCGATGCTCGACCGGGCCGGGATCGACGCCGGCCGCAAGGAGGAGCTGGGCGTGTTCGCCCGCTTCTTCGACGAGCGCGGCAAGAACCGGCTGGAGCGGCGCATGCGCCAGGCCGGCTGGTACGAGCTGACGCCGGCGCGCTTCGCGCTGCGCAGCGTGCTCTGCGCCGCGGCCGGCGGCGGGCTGGGCCTGGCCCTGATGCTCGCGCTGCACCAGCGCTCGGCGGTATTTCTGCTCCTCGCGCTGGTGCTGATCGTGTGCGGCGCGGCGGCGCCCAACGCGCTGCTCAACGGCGCGATCCAGAAGCGCAAGAAGGGCATCCGCAACGCCCTGCCCGACTTCCTCGACCTCGTCTCGACCACGGTCGAGGCCGGCATCGCGCTCAACGGCGCGTTCGCCGCGGCGGTCGACGCGGTGCGCGGCCCGCTGCGCGACGAGCTGCACGCGGTGCTCTCCGACATCCGGGTCGGGCGCTCGCGGGCCGAGGCGCTGGCCACGATGGCGGCCCGCTGCGACGTGGTCGAGCTGACCACCACGGTGACCGCGATCGTGCAGGCCGAGAAGCTGGGCGGCGACATCGCCGGCATCCTCGACGGCCTGGCCCACGAGGCGCGCGAGCAGCGCATGATGCGGGCCGAGGAGCTGGCCGCGCAGCTGCCGGTCAAGATGACCTTCCCGATGGCGCTGTGCATGCTGCCGGCCTTGTTCGTGATGATCTTCGGCGCCGTCGCGGCGCAGCTGGCGTCCAAATGAGCCCGCACGTTCTGCTCGGCGCGCTGCTGTTCGCCTGCGCCGCGGTGGTCGGCATGGTGCTCGCCGCCGCGATCTGCGCGCGGGTCGAGGGCTACGCCGACGGCCCGCTTCCCGGCACCCCGCCGGTGGTCGCGCTGATCGCCGGCGCGGCGCTGATCGGCGGAGTCGCCGGCGCCCACGCCGCGCCCGCGCGGCTGGGCCTGGTGGCGCTGGTCTGCGCCGCGTTCGTCGCGGTGTGGTACTGC
>JASLGJ010000037.1 GCA_030150085.1 Candidatus Elarobacter sp.
CCTCGACCCGGCCGTGCTGACCACCGCCCTGAGCGCCGTCGGGACGCCCGCCGACGCCGCCCACGCGGTCGCCGCCGCGCTCCTCCCCTCCCCGCCGTAGAAAGAGACCCATGCCCAACGATGGTGCGCTGACGATCGCCCAGGCGCTCAAGGCCGCGAACTTCGACCCGCCCGCGATCGCCGGCGCCCTCATCGCGCCGGAGGTCTACCCGGCGCTGACGGCCCAGCAGGTCGGCCAGGCTCTGCTCGACCCGTCGATGTTCCCGGCCCTGACGCGCGATCAGGTGAGCGCCGCGCTGACCGCCGCGCCGTTCCCGGCCGCCGCGGTCACGGCCGCGCTGGTCGTGCTGTTCCCGGCGGCCGCGTCGCCCTGGCAGCAGGCGCCGCTGCTCGTGTCGCTGGGCGCGAGCCAGCTCGGCGGCGGGCAGGGCGGGCAGCTCTGGGGCATCGATCCCAACGGCAAGATCTGGACCACCCGCCAGCCGACCCCGGGCGGCTCCTGGACGCCGTGGAGCGGGCCGGGCTTCACCGGGCAGAACTTCGTCGCCAAGCAGATCGCGGTCGCCGGGCAGAACACCGGCAACCTGCAGCTGTGGGCGCTCGACGGCGGCGGCATGCTGTACGCCATCGCGCAGACCGCGCCGGGCGGGGCGTGGGGGGCCTGGAGTGGCCCCAACTTCCACGGCCAGCCGGGCCCGCTGTCGTTCATCGCGGCGGCCGAGCAGAAGGGCAACCGCGGCGTCGAGCTGTGGGCGGTCGACGCGCGGGGGGCGGTCTGGACGATCTACCAGCTCACCCCGGGTGGAGCGTGGAGCAGCTGGGAAGGGCCGGGCTTCAAGAACCAGCCCGGACCGCTGGCGCAGTTCGTCGCGGCCGGGCAGAACACGGGCAGCGTCTACGGTTTCGGCATCGACGGGGCCGGCGCGGTGCGCGGCATCCCGCAGGGCTCGCCGGGCGGCGACTGGGGCGGCTGGACCGGGGCCAACATGGCCGGCCAGCCCGCGAACACGCCCATGACCGCGGCGGCGGCCTCGATGCAGAGCGGCAACCGCGGCGTCGAGCTGTGGACGATCGACAACCAGGGCCGCATCTGGACGCTCTACCAGCTCACCCCGGGCGGCGCGTGGAGCAGCTGGGAAGGCCCCGGCTTCAAGGGCCAGCCGGTGCCGATGAAAGCGCTCGCCGCTGCGCAGCAGGGCAACGGCTGCTGCCTGGTCTTCACGCTCGACGCCAACAACCAGATCTGGGTCTGCCCGCAGGGTTCGCCCGGCGGCGACTGGGGCGCCTGGCACCCGGCCGCGGGGCAGCGCCTCCCGCCGCTCACCGGCTAGGCCGCGCCGTGCGCAAGGTCATCCTGCGCAACTTCCAGTCCCCGGGCGACATCGTGATGCTCACCGCGGCGGTGCGCGATCTGCACCTGCGCAACCCGGGCGCGTTCCGCACCGCGGTGCGCACCCCGTGCCCGGCGCTGTGGGAGCACAACCCGCACGTCGCGTCGATCGGCGACAACGACCGCGAGGCCACGGTCGTCGACTGCCGCTACCCGCTGATCCACCGCAGCAACGACGAGCCGTGGCACTTCCTGCACGGCTTCGCCCAGCACGTCGGCGCGGCGCTGGGCGCCGACGCCACCCCGACCGCGTTCCGCGGCGACATCCACCTCGCACCCGAGGAGACCCAGCGGCCCTCGCAGGTCGCCGAGCTGCTCGGGCGCGACGTGCCGTACTGGGTCGTCGTCGCGGGCGGCAAGCGCGACTTCACCGCCAAGTGGTGGTCACGCGAGCGCTACCAGCGCGTGGTCGACCACTACGCCGGCAACGTGCTGTTCGTGCAGGCCGGCAGCCTGGAGCACGAGCACCCGCCGCTGGCCGGGGTGCTCGACCTGCGCGGCAAGACCGACCTGCGCGGGCTGGTGCGGCTGGTCCACCACGCGCAGGGCGTGCTCTGCCCGGTGACGCTGGCGATGCACCTCGCCGCCGCGGTGCCGACCCGCCCCGACCGCCCGCCGCACCGCGCCTGCGTGGTGATCGCGGGCGGGCGCGAGCCGCCCCACTGGGAGGCCTACCCGCACCACCAGTACCTGCACCGCGCCGGCACGCTGCGCTGCTGCGACAGCGGCGGCTGCTGGAAATCGCGCGTGCGCCCGCTCGGCGACGGCAGCGAGCAGGATGCTCCCGACAAGCTCTGCACCGACGTGGTGGGCGACTTGCCGCGCTGCCTGGACCTGGTCAGCGCGGACGACGCGATCCGCGCGATCGAGCTCTACTACGAGGGCGGGACCCTGCGCTATCTCGACCGCGAAGACGCCGACCTGGTCGCCCGCGCGGTCCACGCGCCGCACGGTTGAAGCGCCCGCTGGCGTCCCGGTCGGGACGCGAACGGCGTCCTCGTGGCGGGCTCACGCCGCTTCGACCGTCACGGCGGTTTCGTCCCGGTCGCCGGGTCGCGGGGCGAGGAACAGCTTCCACCCTAGCGCCAGCGCGAGCGACGCGAACACCGCCGGGACGATGCCGACCCAGTGCGGGTTCAGGCCGAGCACCGTGGTCGAGACGAAGGGCGCGACGATGAAGGCGACGTTGTTGAGGCTGTCGTTCACGCTGAGGATCGTGCCGCGCTGGGCGGCCGGCGCTTCCTGCGAGAGCAGCGAGCCCAGCGAGGGGCGGATCAGCGCGCCCGAGAGCGACCACAGCCCGATGAACGCGTACAGCATCGGCGGTGACGTCACGAAACCGACGCCCGCGTAGGCCGCGATCGCGCAGGCGAAGCCGGCGATCGCGACGCGGCCTTCGCCGAAGCGGTCGACCAGCGGGCCGATCGCGCCGGCCTGCACCACGATCCCGACGGCCGCGCTGAGGATGAACACCAGCGCGGTCTGGGTCGCGCCGAAGCCCAGCACGCGCTCGGCGAACAGCGCGAACACCGTCACCCACGACGTGAAGGTGATCGCGAAGGCGAACTGGGTCAGGATCAGCCGCCCCAGGCGCGGCTCGGCCAGCGAGGCCCGGATCGCGGCCAGCGAGGGCGCGGTCTGCACCGCGCCCTTCGACTCCGGCAGCAGCGTCACGGTCATCAGCACCGTCACCGCCGCGAGCGCCGCCGCGACCCAGAACGGCACCGCGTAGCCGAAGCGCACCAGCAGTCCGGCCAGCGCCGGCCCGATCAGAAAGCCCAGGCCGAAGGTCGCGCCGACCAAGCCGAATGCGCGGGCCCGGTTCTGCGGCGTGGTGACGTCGGTGACGTAGGCTTGCGTCACGCCCAGCCCGCCGCCGCCGAGGCCCTCGACCGCGCGCGCCGCGAAGATCGTCCACAGCGCGCTGCCCCAGGCGAGCAGGGCGAAGCCGAGGAACCCTGCGACCTGTGCGGCGACCAAGACCCCTTTTCGGCCGATCGAGTCGCTGAGGCGGCCCCAGAACGGTGACGACACGAGCGAGCAGAGGGCGAACGTGGCGTAGATCGCGCCGACGGTCGTCGGCGACGCGCCGAAGTGCTCCGCGTAGAAGGGCAGGATCGGGATCAAGATCGTGAAGCCGAGCACGTCGACGAACGTGATCGCGAGAAGCGGGAGCAGCGCCCTGGGCATCCCGCCTGCGTTGCCGCGCGGCGGGCGCGGTCTCCTCGCGACCGGCGCCGGCGCGGTGCTGTGCGAGCTCGAGCCGGTCGGGAGCGACCGGGCCGGAGCGCGCTACGAGCTGCGGGTCACCAACGGCACCGACGCCGCGCTGGCCGCGACGGTCAGCGCGCTGCGGCTGGACGAGCGCCGCCCGGTCGCCGCGCTGGCGGTCGAGATCGAGCCCCACGCCGCGGTGCGGACCGGCTTCACCCTCGACCCGGCGCTGGCGTACGAGCGGGTCGCGGCGGTGATCACCGGCGCGGGCGTGCACCTGGTCGTCGAGGCGCCCCCGCCGCGCGGCGGCCGCTCGGCGCGGCGCTGGGTTCCGCTCGCGGGGGCGGCCGGAGCGGCGGCG
>JASLGJ010000078.1 GCA_030150085.1 Candidatus Elarobacter sp.
GCCGCCGCACTGCCGAAGCGGCGCACGAACGGCCCGTGCGGCAGCGCGGCCAGCTCGCCCAGGGTGCTCACGCCGAGCAGCCGCAGCCGTTCCGCGGCGGCCGGGGGCAGCTCCAGCACCTCCAGCGGGAGCGGGGCGAGGAAGGCCGCCGGGTCGCCGCCGCAGACCGTCCCGTCGCCGCGCCCGGCGGCGGCCTGGGCCACGAAGCGGTTCGGTCCCAGACCCAGGCGCACGGGCAGGTCGAACCCGGCCAGCGCGCCGCGCACCGCGGCCAGCCAGGCCCGGGCGCCTCCCGCGATGCCTTGCATCTCCAAAAAAGCCCGGCCCGGGCCGTCGTCCTCGACCAGCGGCGAGGCCGCGTCGAGCGCGTCGAGCATCTCGCCCCAGACCCGCGCGCCGGCGGCCGGGTCGTCGAAGACGGTCCGGGCCTCGTGCGCCACCGCCTGGGCCTGGACCAGCGTCATCCCCGCCCGCACCCCCAGCGCCGCCGCGCTCGGCGAGCAGTCCAGCACCCGCCCGCGCTCCCTCCGGTCGGCCAGGACCACCGGCTCGCCCAGGTCGAGCCCGGGCTGCTCCAGCCGCGCCACCCCGAGCCGGAAAGCGGGAATCCAGACGCACAGTACTGGCATATGAGTACCATTTTAATGAACATATGTTTGGTACACAAGTGTCATAAACTAGCCCCTCTCCCCAGAAAGGACCCCGGTCGTGGCGATGCTGAGCTTCGCTAGGGCTGGACAGCTGAGCTCGGGTGCTGGAGATTAGCGTTTGAACGCGAATTGTTGCACGGAGTTGACAATTACCGGGCTCGGTTCGTATCCTTGTCATCTCGTCCGACCCGCGTGAATGAGAGGCACCTTGATGACCGCTTCCAACCGGCGCGTTCTGTCGCCTCAAAGGTCTCTCCGTGCCAACCTCACGTTCGAGCGCGCGCAAAAGCGCCTCTCGCAGGCCGAGCTCGCCAAGCGGGCCGGTGTGTCACGCCATGCCATCGTCCGGCTGGAGTCGGGCGAGTATCCGAACCCGGGTCTGGAGTTGCTCGACAAGATCGCGCGCGCGCTCGACGTCACCGTTCACCGCCTGCTCGAGCCGGTCGAGGCGGTTCCGCGCGAGCCGAGCGACGCCGAATTGCTGCGCCGAATGCAAGATCCGCCGAGCGAGTTCGTCGATGCCGACGATCTCATCGCCGCGGTCGACGAAGCGAACCGGGCCGCCGCTCAGCTCGGCGCTCGGCAGCGATACTCCAACCGGGGACGACGGCGGGTGGAGTCTTAGCCTGCACCGCGGCGTGCGCCGGATCATCGACGGGTACGGCCTCGAAAACCAGCAGTTCAAACCGGCGCTCGCGCAGCTGCTCGCCGCGCTCAAGCGCGATCCGAAGCGGTTTCCGAAGAAGTCGGGTTCGCTGGATGCCGCGCGTTCCGCGAAGCTGCGTTTCCGCGGAGCGGCTTGGCGGGCGGTCTTCACGCTGGATGAAGAACGCCGGGTCGTGACCATCCTCTCGCTCGCTCCGCACGACCGGGCCTACGCCGAGGCGGAGCGCCGCCTGGGCTAGGGTGCGGAAACGCCGCCTGCGCGCGGCGCGTTCCCAGGGCATGCTGTCCGCCGTTCTCGCCTTCGCGCTCGCGCAAGCCGCGCCGTCCGGTTCGCCGCTGCCCGCCGCCTCGGCCGTCCCCGCCGCTTCGGTCCCGCCGGAGGCTTCGGCCGCGCCGTCCGCTCCGGCGGCGCCGGTGGGCTCGGCCGCGCCGGGCGCGGCGGTGACGAGCCCGAGCGATCCCTCGCTGGCGATCATCATCAACTCCGGCTCGACCAACATCGCGGGCTACGTGCTGCGGGTGCGCAACGACGGCTGGACGACGCTCGAGCAGAACGGCGCGACGCAGCACAAGCGCGTCGACCAGGCGCTCGCGGCGCGTTTGTTCGCCGATTTGCGCGCGGCCGGACCGCTGGACGCGCTGCCGCGCGCGATGTGCATGAAGAGCACCTCGTTCGGCTCGGTGACGACCGTCTCGTACCGCGGCGCGCGCTCGCCCGACCTGTCGTGCCCCGGCTCGTCGAGCGCGCAGACCGCGCTGGGCGCCGACGTCAACGCGCTGCGCGACGCGGCCGGCGTCTCGCAGCGGCCCCGCAGCGAGTTTCGCTAGCCGTCCGCGCCGCGCGCTCGGATGTGCCGGCGAGCGTCAGATGAGATGAAGCTGAGGCCAGGGTGAGGGTTCGCTGAGACTTGCTTTGAGAAACGTCCCAGGTGCGTATCCTGATCGGGCGGACGGCGCATCCGCCCGCATTCCATCATCATCATCATCATCCCGCGCCTGAGGAGAACACTCCATGTTTCGCAAGACCCTCATCGCGACCGCGCTCCTGGCCTCCATCGTCGCCCCGCTGGCCGCGAGCGCCGGCGAGGTCGAGAACCGGCTCCACCACGAGCAGCAGCGCATCAACCAGGGCGTCAAGAACGGCTCGCTGACGTACGGCGAGTACCAGCGCCTCGACAACCGCGAAGACCGCCTCCAGGCCGAGCGCAACCGCGACCTGCGCCGCAACGGCGGCCACCTGACGCCGGCCGAGTACAAGCGCCTCAACCGGCAAGAGAACCGGCTCTCCGACCAGATCTACTTCCAGAAGCACGACCGCCAGCACCAGCACCGTTAGGGGCGGCTCGGCCGAAGGCCGAACGCGACGGATCGCGCGAAGCGCGATCCACTAGCCGGCGCGGACCACCCGGCGCAGCGGTGCCGGGGCGGCCTCCGCGAGCGCGCGCTCGCGCAGGTCGACCAGCGGCGGCCGGTTCTCGAAGCTCTCGCAGCGCACCAGCGCGTCGCCCACCGGGGCGGCGCGTTTGTGCTTGCGCACGGTCGCGCGGACGTCGTAGCCGGCCAGCTCGCCGCAGTGGCCCGCCGGGCCGTTCCAGCGCACCCGCTCGATCGCCGTCTCCAGGCGCAGCGAGGCGAAGTAGCGCAGCTCGGCCGAGGCCTCGTCGCCCACCGCCAGCAGCAGCGCGCCCGCGCGGTGGGCCAGGCTGGCCAGGCGGGTCCAGGTCGCCGCGCCGGTTCCGCGCCCGCCGGGCAGCGCCGGGATCACGACCACCGCGAAGGCCTGCGAGCGCAGCGCGATGTCGGCCGCCCGCGCCACCGCGGCCGGCTCGTGGACCGGCACGACCAGCAGCCGCTCCAGCCGCACCCCGGCCGCCTCCAGCGCGGGCGGGAAGAGGTCGACCCCGATCAGCGCGGCCAGCCCGCGCCGGGTCGCCGCGGCCAGCAGCCGGGCCGCGAGCGCGCTGCGCCCCGAGCTGGGCGGCCCCTCCAGCGTCGCGATCGTCCCGCGCGGGAACCCGCCGCCCAGCGCCCGGTCGAGGTCCTCCAGCTCGGTCCGCAGCAGGGCCTCCTCGCTGCGCACGAACGCGGCGGCCGCCGTCTCGCGGTGGCGGAGGTCGAGGCGCTCCCGAAGGGCTGCGAACGCCGGGTCGAGGCTCATGGTCCGCCCAGCGTAATCGAACATATGTTCTATGTCAACGCGCTGAAGTCATAGTTCTCTCGTACTATGGTGACGGTCACGCCGCGTGCGCCGGCGCCCCGACGGGCGGATTCTCCGGAGCAGTTGCCCGGCCGGCGGGGCTCGGGCTCAGCCGGCCTCGGCCCGAGGCTCCCGGGTGACGAGGTAGGACACCAGCAGCAGCACCAGGATGTCGCGGTGGGTCTCGTCGAGCTCGTAGTCGCGGAAGGCCTCGTCGAGCAGGGCGAACGAGCCGAACAGGGCGATCCCCAGGCCGTAGGCCAGCTCCTGGTTGCCGCGCGCGAAGGCGGCCGCGATCGCCGTCTCGACCCCCACCACCCCGGCTAGCAGGACGCCCAGCAGCGGGCGGGGCGGCTGGGCGGAGGCGAGCAGCTTCTCCATCCCGGCCAGGTTGCCCGAGCCCCAGCGCGCCAGGTGCGGCGCGCCGCCGAAGCGGGAAGCGATGTCGCACAGGTTCTTGGCCGCGGCCAAGCCGTGCCAGGCGGAGAGCACCGCGAACAGGGAGCGCCGGACGAGCTGCATGCGAGCGTCTTTCCCGCCTCCGGCAGGGACCAGGCGACCCGGCTGGGGATAGGCGAGAACCCGTGACCGTACTACCGACGATCTCCGCCTCGGCGATCGACGTCGCGCCGATCCGCTACGCCGACCGCACCCTCGCCAACGGCCTGCGCGCGATCCTGGTCCCCGACCGGCGCGTGCCCTCGGTCGCGATCAACGTCGCCTACCAGGTCGGCGGCAAGGACGACCCGCCCGGGCGCTCGGGCTTCGCCCACCTCTTCGAGCACCTGATGTTCAAGGGCACCGCGCGGACCGCGCCCGAGACGCTCGACCGCCTGACCGAGGACGTGGGCGGCTACAACAACGCCTTCACGACCGAGGACATCACCAACTACTACGAGGTCGTGCCGTCCAACCACCTCGAGCGGCTGCTCTGGGCCGAGGCCGACCGGCTGGCCGCGCTCGACGTCAACCAGGCCAACTTCGCCACCGAGCGCGAGGTCGTGATCGGCGAGTACGACCAGCGCATCCTGGCCGAGCCGTACGGGATGCTGGGCGAGCTGGTCGAGCGCGAGGCCTACACGGTCCACCCGTACCGGCGCGGGGTGATCGGCGACCCGGCCCAGCTCAACGCGGCCTCGCTCGACGACGTGGTGGCCTTCCACGCCACCTACTACCGGCCCGACAACGCGGTGCTGGTGGTGGCCGGCGACCTCGACCTCGAGCAGACCTTCGCCTGGATCGAGCGGTACTTCGGCGCGATCCCGCTCCCGCCCGGGAAGGTCCCGCGGGTGACGGCGACCGAGCCGGCCCAGACCGCCGAGCGCGGCTACACCTACCGCGCGGCCAACGTGCCGCTCCCGGCGGCCGAGGAGGCCTACCACATCCCGGCCCTCTCGCACCCCGACGCCGCGCCGCTGGAGGTGCTCGAGACGCTGCTGGGCGCGGGGCGCTCCTCGCGCCTGTACACCACCCTCGTCTACGGCAAGCAGCTCGCCTCGAGCGCCTACGCCGCGGCCGACCTGCGCCAGCACCCGGGGCTGTTCGGGGTGCGGCTGACCTGCGCCCAAGGGGTGGAGCTGGCCGCCGCGCGCGCCGCACTGGCCCTGGAGCTGGACCGGGTGCGCGACGAGCCGGCCGAGCAGAGCGAGATCGACCGGGTGAAGACCCAGATCGCCAGCGCCCTGGTGCGCTCGCGCCAGACCGCCAACGGCATCGCCCAGGCCCTGGCCCGGGCCACGACCGAGCGCGGCGACCCCGAGAGCGTCAACGGCGACCTGGCCCGCTACCTGGCGGTGACGGCCGACGACGTGCAGCGCGTCGCGCGCACCTACCTGCGCGCGGAGAACCGGACCGTCGTCGAGTACCTTCCGGGATGAGCATCTCGGCCGCGATCCCGGCGCCGGGGCCGGTGCGCGAGGCGACCTTGCCTGCCCCGGTCGAGCGCGTCCTCGGCAACGGCCTGCGGGTCGTGGCCTTCGCCCAGCGCGGGCTGCCGCTGGTGGCGGCCCAGCTCGTGGTGCGCTGCGGCGCGGCGGCCGAGCACGAGGACGAGGCCGGGCTGGCCGCGCTGACCGCCGCCCTGCTCACCCAGGGCACGACCGCCCACGACGCGCTGGCCCTGGCCGCCAGCGCCGACGCGCTGGGCGCGCGGCTGGACGCGGGCTCGGGCTACGACGCGACCCTGATCTCGGTCAGCGCCACCACGCCCGCCTTCCCGCACGCCTTCGCGCTGCTCGAGGAGGTGGTGCGGCGGCCGGCCTTCGCCCCGCGCGAGGTCGAGCGGGTGCGGGCCAAGTCGATCTCCGACCTGGCCCTGACCTACGCCAGCCCGAGCAGCGTGGCACGCCTGGCGGCCCAGCGCGTGGCCTACGGCAGCGCGCCCTACGCCCACCCGCTGGCCGGCACCGCCTCCTCGCTGGCCGGGCTGACCCGCGACCGGGTGGCCTGGTTCCACGAGCGCTTCTACCGCCCCGACGACGCCGTGCTGGTGATCGGCGGCGACCTCGCGGTCGAGGAGGCCTTTCGCCTGGCCGAGCGGGTGCTGGGCGGTTGGCGCGCGCCCGACGCGCCGCTGTCCGACTTCCCTTCCGGCGCGATGCCGGCGCCGCGCGAGCGCGTGGTGATCGTCGACAAGCCCGAGGCCGGGCGGACCGCGCTGCTGGTCGGGCGGCTGAGCATCGAGCGCCGCTCGCCCGACTACTATCCGGCCGTGGTCGCCAGCGCCGTGCTGTCGGGCTACAGCGGGCGGCTCAACCAGGAGATCCGGGTCAAGCGCGGGCTCTCGTACGGGGCCTCGGCCTCGGTCTCGCCGCGCCGCCTGCCGGGGCTGTTCCTGGCCTCGACCCTGGTCGACCACAGCCGCGCCGCCGAGGCCACCGAGGTCACGCTGGAGACGATCCGCTCGCTGGCCGAGCGCCCGGCCCAGGCCGAGGAGCTGGCCACCCGCAAGGCCACCGTGACGGGCGGCTTCTACCGGGGGATCGAGACCGTCGACGGGATCGTCGGCTCGCTCGCGGAGCTGGTGCTCTACGACGCCCCGCTGAGCGACCTGGGGGCGTACGTGCCGCGGGTCCTGGCGGTCGACGCCGAGACGGTGCGCGACTTCGCGGCCCGGGCGCTGGTGCCCGACGACTTCACGGTGCTGGTGGGCGACGCGGCGAAGTTCGCCGACGCCCTGCGCGCCGCGCACGCCGACGTCACGGTGATCGCCGCCGAGGCGCTCGATTTCCGTTCGCCGACCTTGGGAGTGTAGAGGGTGTCCGAGACCGTTTCCGACCGCGTCCGGGTGACGCGGCTGGCCGACCGCGCGCGCTACGACCGCGCCGCCGTGGACGCGATCCTCGACGAGGCCTACGTGGCGCACGTCGGGGTGGTGGTCGACGGCGCGCCGGTGGTGCTGCCCTTCGCCTGCGCGCGGGTCGGCGACGAGCTGGTGCTGCACGGCTCGACCCTGGCCGGGGTGCTGAGCGCGGCCGCGTCCGGCGCGCCGGTCTGCGCGACCGTGACCCACCTCGACGGGCTGGTGCTGGCCCGCAGCGCCTTCCAGTCCTCGATGAACTACCGCACCGTGGTGGTCCACGGCCGGGCCCGCGAGATCGTCGACCGGGCCGAGAAGATCGCGCTGCTCGACGCCTTCGTCGACCGGCTGCTGCCCGGCCGGCGGGCCCAGATCCGGGGCATGAGCGAGGGCGAGCTGACGGCCACCCAGGTCGTCGCCCTCCCGCTCGACGCGGTCTCGGCCAAGGTCCGCACGGGCCCGGTCAAGGAGCCGGCCGAGGACGTCGACCCGGCGGTCTGGGCTGGGGTGATCCCGCTGCACCTGGTGCGCGGCGAGCCCGAGCCCGACCCCAGCAACGGCCCGCAGGCCCCGCCGCCGGCGGGCTGAGCGGGTCGCCCCCGCTCCGTCCGGACTTCCGGCCGCGCGAGCTGGGTACGACCCTCCCCGTGGAGATCGGCTGGCCGGCGGAACTGGTCCTGATCCGGCACGCGGAGAGTGCCGGGAACGTGGCGCGCGAGCTGGCCCTGGCGACGGGCGCGGCGACGATCGACGTCGGCGCGCGCGACTGCGACGTGCCGCTCTCGCCGCTGGGCGAGCGCCAGGCGGCGGCGCTGGGGCGCTGGTGGTCCGACCACGTCCTACCCTACGATGCGCTGCTCTGCTCGCCGTACGTCCGCGCCCGGCAGACCGCCGAGATCGCGCTGCGCGCGGCGGGCTGGGACGGCGTCCCGCTGCTGGTCGACGAGCGCCTGCGCGAGAAGGAGTTCGGCGCGCTCGACCGGCTCACGAGCGCCGGTATCCTGGAGCGGTTCCCCGAGCAGGTCGAGCTGCGCCGCGCGCTCGGCAAGTTCTACTACCGCCCGCCGGGCGGCGAGAGCTGGACCGACGTGATCCTGCGCGTGCGCAGCGCCTACGAGACGATCGTGCGCGAGCACGCCGGCCGGCGCATCGCGGTGATCTCGCACCAGGTCGTGGTGCTCTGCTCGCGCTACGTGATCGAACGGCTGAGCGAGGACGAGATCCTCGCCATCGACCGCCAGGGCGACGTGGCGAACTGCTCGGAGACGACCTACCACCTCGACCCCGCGACGCAGCGGCCGGCGCTGCAGTCGTACAACGTGGTCGCCCCGCTCGAGGAACAGGGCGCGCCGGTGACCGCGCACCCCGACGGCCCGGTCGCGGCGACGTGACGCGCGCCTGCACGGACATCGACGACGCGCTGCTGCGCGGCTGGTCGCTGCCGGTGCCGGAAGAGGGCAGCAAGGACGAGCGGGGGAGCGTGTTCGTGGTCGCGGGCGCGCCGCAGATGCCCGGCGCGGCGGTGCTCGCGGCGACGGCCGCGCTGCGCGCGGGCGCGGGCAAGCTGCAGATCGGCACCGTGGCGAGCGTGGCGGCGCACGTCGGGATCGCGGTGCCCGAGTCGCTGGTGGTCGCGCTCGCCGAGGCGCCCAGCGGGGCGATCTCGCTCGCGGCGGTGGCGACGATCGTCGAGCGCGCGAACCGCGCGGATGCGGTGGTGATCGGGCCGGGGCTGGTGGACGAGTTCGCCTCGTCGGCGCTGATCGCGGCCGTTACCGCGGGGCTGGAGAAGCCGGCCGTGATCGACGCGGCGGCGCTGGCCTGCTTCGCGGACCACCCCGGTGCGATCGCGCGCCTGGGCGGGCGCGCGGTGCTGACCCCGCACGCGGGCGAGATGGCGGCGATGCTCGGCCGCCCGCGCGACGAGATCGAAGCGGAGCCGGAGCGATTTGCGCGCGAGGCGGCGGAGCGGTTCGGCGCCGTGGTGGCGCTCAAGGGTTCGCAGACGCACATCGCGGCGCCGGATGGGACGATGTACCGTAACGCGCGGGGTCATGTCGGCTTGGCGACGTCGGGCTCGGGCGACGTGCTGGCGGGGATCATCGGCGGGTTGCTGGCGCGTGGAGCGGAGCCGGTGCAGGCCGCGGTGTGGGGTGTGTATCTGCACGCGCGAGCGGGTCAGGTGTTAGGCGAGCGCGTGGGGATCGGATTCTTAGCCCGCGAGATTCTGAGGGAGGTGCCATTGTTGATGTGCATGCTAAGCGGCTGAATGTTAATTAGCAGTCGTCGGTCGAATCCAACTCCGGGAGCCACGTACAGGTCGCGTCCCAATCGAGGGTGTCCTGCTTTGTAAGAACATGCTTTTCCCGCTTTATAATACGGGCCATAGTGTACGACGCAATGCCGTCCTAGCGGTCCAACGACCCGTTGACGGCCGAAGCCGGTTGGTGGAAATGTGGCGTGTAGCGTACTTTGCCGAATTCAATGATCTGGTGATTACTTGCCGTCTTAAATACCCGTAGAGCGCTGAAAGCGTCCTTAATGACCCCTACGAAGGCGGGGGAGAAGTCGTCTGCGGTATTCTCCGTCTCAATGAGTCTTGCGTAAATTTCGGACAGTGCCCTTCGCCTTCATAGAGTCAGGCGAAACCGAGCGTTCTCACGATTTGAAGCGCGTCTAGTTCTGTTCTTTAAGTGCGTTAGAGCATATGATCAAAGGTTGGTAAGAATTCGGGCGAGCCATGCGAAGGGCGGACG
>JASLGJ010000115.1 GCA_030150085.1 Candidatus Elarobacter sp.
AGCAGCCCGGCGCGGGCGAAGGCGTCGGCGTGCGCCCAGCCCTGCACGCCCGCGCCGAGGATCGCATGGCGCCCGCGCGGCCGGGCCGCCAGCGCCTGCGTCGCGACGACCGACACCGCCGCGGTACGATCGCGCGTGATCGCCTCGGCCTCGATCCACGCCGCCGCCGCGCCGGTCTCGGGCTCGAACAGCACCACCACCGCGCGGTGCGTCGGCAAGTTCCGCGCGGCGTTGCCGGGAATCACGACGACCAGCTTCGCCCCCAGCCCGCCCGGCGTCCAAGCCGGCATCGCCCCGAACCACCCGTTCGCCATCGCCAGCGAAGCCCGCGTCGGCCCGCCGCCCTCCCCCACCGCCGCCGCGCGCAGCGTGTCCCGCATCAACCCGACCAGATCAAGCCTGCCGAGCCGCGCCTCGACTTGCGCTTCGTCCAGCGTGATCACATCCGGCACTTCCCTGGAGTTGTAGGCAGCACGCTCTGTCGCGTACCCAAAGCTGCATCTTCGAGGGCGCAGAGGAGCTGCTCCGCATCGACATGGTCGGATGCGGGTGTTTCAGCGCGGCGCTCCAGCTCGATTTCGGAAGCGTCACGCGGATCGGCAATGGGAGTGAGCAGTTCGTGAACGGCGACACCGAGCGCGAAGCCGATTCGTCCGAGCACATCGAGCCGAAGGCTCGCATGCTCGCCGGACTCGATTTTGACGATGGTATGGCGGGAGACGCCGGCACGTCTGGCGAGCTCGGATCGGGAGAGTCGCTTTCGCGCCCGCTCGACGACGAGATGCGCACGAAGATACGGTTGGAACGACAGTGCGCCTCTTCCAGCAACATCGGTTGGCATAAGCGAATCTCCCTCCGTGTCGACCGGCTCAGTCGAAGAGCGACGTTTGCTCGATGCGGGCGGGGCGTTGGTGGGAGAGGCCGAGGGCGGCGTAGACGGCGCGGATCGTGGCGGGGCTGTGGCCGGTGTAGTGGTTGTTGGCGTAGCCCGAGAGGCGGGTCAGGCGCGGGGCGGCGGCGCGGATCGCGTCGGCCCACCGCGCGATCTGGGTGCTGCGGTCGAACTGCACCGCGTCGAAGCGCTGGACCGCGTCGCGCCGGCCCAGCCAGCGCACGTAGGCGTGCGGCGCGGTCGGCTCGCGCAGCTCCGCGAGCATGGTCTCCAGCGGGACGAAGGTGCCGTCGGTGACGGCCAGCGCGACCTCGCGCGCCGCCAGCGTGTCGCGCAGGCGCGCGCGCGCGTCGCCTTCCAGCCAAGCCGGGTCGCGCACCTCGAGCGCCCAGCGCGGGCCGCTGGGCAGGGCGGCGACGAACTCCGCGAGCGCGCCGAACTCCGCCGGGGCGAAGTCGGGCGCGAGCTGGATCAGGATCGCTTCGAGCTGGTCGCCCAGCTCGTCCGCGCTGGCGACGAACTCGTCGACCAGAGCGGACGACGCGAGCAGGCGCCGGTCGTGCGTGATCTCGCGCGGCAGCTTGAACGCGAAGGTGAAGCCGGGCGGCACCTGCGCGGCCCACTTGCGCACCCGCTCGGGCGGCGGCGTGGCATAGAACGTCGAGTCGACCTCGACGCTGCCGAACTCGCGCGCGTAGCCGCGCAGATAGCCCTCGGAGCGCGTGCCGGCGTCGTACATCGGACCGACCCAGTCGGCGTACGCCCAGCCCTGCGTCCCGAGGGCGACGTGCGGCAGCGTCAGCCGTTACCTACCTCGGAACCGCCGTCGGCCGCGCCGCCTTCGATCGTGACCTTGGTCATCACGTCGCCGGCGCGGATCTGGTCGACCACGTTCTGGCCCTCGACGACCTGCCCGAAGACGGTGTACTGGCGGTTGAGGAACGGCGCGTCGTCGAGCACGATGTAGAACTGCGAGCCGGCCGAGTTGGGGTTGGAGGAGCGCGCCATCGCGACGGTGCCCTTGACGTGCTTGAGCTCGCTGAACTCCGCGTCGATGGTGTAGCCCGGGCCGCCGGTGCCGTTGCCGCTCGGGTCCCCGCCCTGGATCACGAAGCCGGGCTCGTAGCGGTGGAAGGTCAGCCCGTCGTAGAAGCCGGCGCGGGCCAGCTTGATGAAGGCCGCGCTGTGCTGCGGCGCCTCGTCGGGATAGAACGAGAAGACGATGTCCCCCTTGGGGGTCGCGATGCGGGCGCGGGCGGTCTTCGCCTCCGCCGCCAGGGCGGTCAGCTCGTCGCCGGTGGGCTTGGTGTTGGTGGCCATCGGGACGGACCTACGGCGTCCGGAGCGGCGGGACCCGTCCGGGCCGCCAATGTTCCGGCCGTATGAGAAGTGGGTAGATTGCTACGGACCGCGCGGGGCATGACTCGGTACGGATCGGGGTAGAACGCCCGGGTTGCGCGGAAAGCTCGGTGGAAGGACAGTGAGGGTGCCGAAAACGGGCGCGTCGTTGCGCCTCGAGGTGCCGCCCGATGCGCGGTACGGTCGTTCCGTGCGCGAGCGGGTGGCGGAGTTCGCCTATGCCCACGACATCCCCGCGGCGGACGCCGACGAGTTCGTGACGGCGGTCTCCGAGGCGCTCGCCAACGCGATCGAGCACTCCGGCACGCCGGACCAGATCGAGATCGCGTGCTGGGTCGCGGGCGGCGACAGGCTGGTGGCGACCGTGGTCGACCACGGGGTCGGCTTCGACGCGGACCGGGCGCTGGGCCGTCCGTGCCCGCACGACCCGCTGGCCGAGCGCGGGCGCGGGCTGCCGATCATGCGCCGCTACACCGACCTGTTCTCGATCCGCAGCCGCCCCGGCCAGGGCACCTCGGTCACGCTCGGCCGCTCGGTGCGCTACGGCGCGCGCGGGCATTCGGCGCTCGTCGGCTAGCCGCGGCACGCTGACGACCCGGGCGCGGAGGTCCCGCCCCGCGCGGCCGCGCAGACCCGCGCCATGCGCCGCTCCGCCCTCACCTTCGCTCTCGCCCTCGCGCTGAGCGCCGCCGCGCCGGTGCGCGCGGACGTACCGGCCCCGCCGCTCGATTCGGCCGTCGCCGCCGCGCTGGCGCGCGTCTCGCCGGCCGAGCTGCGCGCGACCGACGAACGGCTGGTCGGCTTCGGCACGCGCTCGACGTTCTCGGAGAAGAGCCGGCCCGGGCGGGGCGTGTTCGCGGCGCGCGCGTACCTGGCCGAGCGCTTCCGCCAGATCGCGGCGGCGAGCGGGGGCCGGATGACGGTGGCGCTGGACAGCTACACCCAGGCCGCCGATCCCAAGCGGCGCATTCCGCGCGAGGTCGTGATCTCGTCGGTGATCGCGACCCTCAAAGGCGACGATCCGAGCGGCCGCACGGTGGTGATGTCGAGCCACTACGACTCGCGCAACTCCGACAACGACGACGGTGCGAACGACGCTCCCGGCGCCGACGACAACGGCTCGGGCACCTCGGCGGTCGTCGAGGCGGCGCGCGTGCTGGCCGGCATCCCGATGCACGCCACGGTCGTGTTCGCCTGCTTCGACTCCGAGGAGCAGGGGCTGTTCGGCAGCGCGCACTTCGCGCAAGGGCTCAAGACGGCCGGGGTGCCGGTCGAGGGCGACCTCAACAACGACATCGTCGGGGCCTCGGTGGGCGACGACGGCGTGGCGCGCCCCGACACGATTCGCATCTTCTCCGAGGCCGTTCCGGCCGGGGCCAGCGTGGCGCGCCTCAACGCGGTCGGGGCCGAGAACGACTCGCCCTCGCGCGAGCTGGCCCGCTTCGCCAAGGAGACGGGCGACGCGTACCCGACCGGCCTGCGCGGCGACCTGGTCTTCCGCGCCGACCGCTTCCTGCGGGGCGGCGACCACGAGTCGTTCAACGAGGCCGGCTTCCCCGCGCTGCGCTTCACCGAGCCGCGCGAGACCTTCGCCCACCAGCACCAGAACGTGCGGGTCGAGAACGGGGTGCAGTACGGCGACCTGCTGCGCTTCGTCGACTTCGACTACCTGGCCCGGGTGACGCGCTACAACGCCGCCGCGCTGGCCGCGCTGGCGCTCGCTCCCGCGCCGCCCAAGACGTCGGTCGACACCAAGGAGCTGACCAACGACACGACGCTGTTCTGGGACGCCGTGCCGCGCGCGGCGCGCTACGAGGTCGTGCGCCGCGCCACCACCGAGCCGACCTGGACCAGCGTGCAGGACGTCGGCGCCGTCACCCGCGTGACGCTGCCGTTCTCCAAGGACAACTGGCAGTTCGGCGTGCGCAGCGTCGACGCGCAGGGCCACCGCTCGCCGGCGGCCTACCCGACCCCCGTTCGCTAGGCGGGCGGGGCGTGCCGGTCAGCCGCGGTGCAGCGCGGCGAGCTCGGGCGCCGAGATCGCGAACGGCCGCGGCGGCACGGGTCCGCCGCTCCCGGCGTAGCGGGCCAGGCTGACCCACGAGCGCTGGCTGAGCTCGAGCACGATCAGGAAACGGCGCAGCGCCAGCCGGTAAGCCTCGTCGCCGACCGCCGGCACGAGCGAGAGCAGCCGGCGGGTGAACGAGGCGTGGTCGAGCTCGACGTCGATCTCGGCGTGCGCGGTCAGCTCGGCCTCGCAGCCGGGCGCGCGCACCAGGCGGGCCGCCTTGGCGCTGTGCGGCAGGCCTTCGGCGACCGTGATGCACAGGCAGAACGCGAGCGGGTCGCGCGCCGCGTACGCCGCGAGCAGCTCGGGATACGCGCCCAGCAGCGGCAGCGGCGCGAAGCCGTCGATCTGCTCGTCGCTCAGCCCGAGCGCGCGCGCCGCCTCGCGCTCGTGCGCGTCGTGCCCGTACTCCTCGAAGAAGTAGCGGTAGCCCAGCGCGCGCACCTCGCGCCGCAGGCCGTGCGCGAGGAACGCCATCACGACCTCGGGATAGCGCTCGGTGACCAGGCACTGGTGCAGGAACACGAGCTTCGCCGCGCGGTCGGCGCCGTGCGGCTCGGCCAGCGCGCGTTCCAGCGCACCGAGATCGAGCCGGGCGAGGACCGCGTCGGCCGCGCGTTCGGCGCCGACCAGCGCCGCGATCCCG
>JASLGJ010000200.1 GCA_030150085.1 Candidatus Elarobacter sp.
CCGCGCGCCCGGCGTGCGCCCGGTGGGTCGGCCCTCGACCTCACCTCGCGCGCGCGCCACCTCGCGTGCTGCGCGTTCGTCTGCAAGGAAGCGGATCGCGATCGCCGCGATCAGCGGCAGCAGCGCGATGCCGGCCGTGTACTTCGTCACGCACGCCAGCCCGAGCCCGACGCCGGCGAGCGCGTGGTCGCGCAGCCGGCCTTTGCGGAGCACGCCGGCGCTGCCCAGCAGCGAGAGCGTCAGCGGGGCGAGCGTCGGCACGTCGTTGAGCGCCAGGTGGGAGTAGAAGACCGGCAGGAAGGCGACCGCCTCGATCGCCGCCGCCAGCAGCCCGGCCGCGCGGCCGAGCAGGCGCGCGCCGGTCAGGTAGAGCAGCCAGACCGAACCGGTGCCGAGCACCGCCGCGGCGACGCGCGCCAGCGTGTAGACGCCTTCCGGGTCGTGGACGTAGGCGTGAACCGCGCCCTGCGCGCCGCCGTAGGCGACCGCGAAGAGGTAGTGGAGGACGTACGTGAAGCCGGGGGGGTTGGCGAAGTAGTGCGGGTTCAGCGTCCCTTCACGGAACATCGCGATCGCGTGCGGGACGAAATGGTCGGCCTCATCGGCGTTGTAGGCGAACGGCAGGCCCTGACGGACCCCCCACAGGCGCAGCACGAGCGCGCCGCCGAGCACGAGCGCCAGCCCGCCCCAGAGCCAGCGCCGTCCCGTGTCTCGACCTCCTGCGCCGCCCGGCACGGGCGGATCCGGCGCGCCCTCGGACGGCCCCGGGACCTCAGCAGTTGCCATAGACCGCGTAGTAGCGGTTCGTGAAGATGCGGCTGAAGCCCGCCAGGGGGACCTGGTCGCGGGGGTCGTCGCCGACGTCGACGATCGCCTCGTAGAAGATCGCGCTGCCCAGCGGGTACACGGCGACGCTTCCCGCCTGGATCCGATGCTCGATCTCGTGCGAGCCTTTGAGCGCGTCGGCGCGCGCCTGCGACCGGGCGACTATGTTGCCCTGCCCGACGCTGTCGAGGATCCAGCGGGCATCGGGGATCAGCTTGTTGTTCGGCAGCGAGACGAGCTTGCAGCGGCGGATCTCCCCGGCCACGCGCGGATCGCGCAACGCCTCGGCCAGCCCGGTGTGGAATTCGTAGTGGTAGGCGAGCGTGTTGCGCAGCGTCGAGAGGTTCAGGGTGCTCGCCGCCGAGCCCGCGCCGTAGAAGATCAGGAGAACCGCGCCGGCGATCCACGCGCGCCGCGGCCAGGAGCCGGGCGCGAGCATCGCCCAGCCCCCGAGCGATACCGCGCAGAACAGCAGCAGCACGGTGGCCCCGCCGAGCAGGTAGCGGTCGATCACCGACGCGCCGACGACGCCCTCGGCCAGGAAGACGAGATACAGGAGGATCATCGAGGCGAGCGGCACGGCGGCGCGGCGCGGCGCCAGCCAGACGGCGAGCGGGATGCCGAGCAGCGCGCCGAGCATCACCGGCAGCTTGTCGATCCGTTCGGTGAAGGTCCACAGCGACGAGACGACGGCCGAGACGCCCTGCGTGCGTTCCAGTTCCTGCGCGAGCCCCGCGGTGGCGGTCAGCGAGTAGAAGGGGTTGCCGGTGACGATCGCGTCGAACGAGCACCAGATCACGGGCGCGCTCGCGGCCAGCGCCAGATAGCCGAGGCGCCTGCGGTTGCTGATGCCGGGCAGGCACCAGAGCCAGTACACGCCGCTCAGCACCCAGGCGTCGGGGCGCAGCAGGCCGGCGGCGGCGAGCGTCACGAACACCGCCACGCCGCGGCGCGGCCGTTCGACCTCGAGCACGATCGCCCAGACGATCAGCGCCACGTAGGAGATGTCGAGATAGCCCTGCGCGGCGAGGTTCTCGACGAAGAAGCGGCTCAGCAGCAGCAGCGCCGCGAGCACGCCGACGACGGGACCGAAGCACAGCCGCCCGACGCGGTACAGGCCCGCCACCGCGGCCACGAACGACGCGATCGAGCCGAGCACCATCAGGCGCGCGCCGCCTTCGCCGAAGATCGAGCAGAACGCGCCGAAGAAGATCGCGAGCGGATGCTCGGTCGGACCGCGGTACACGCGGAAGTCCGGCAGGTGCAGATGCAGCAGGTCGCGGCCCCACAACAGCGCGTAGAAGGAGTCGTACGTCGGGTAGGTCGGGAACGCGAAGTAGCCGATCACGGCTCCCGCGCAGAGCGCCGCGAGGCCGATCGCCGCCCAGCTCAGCCGCCGGTCACGCAGGGGCGCCAGCCTGATCGTGCCCGGCCGGCGCCGGGTGGATATCGCGCTTTCCATCTAGTCTGGGGGCGTATCCGCCGCCCCGACGGCCCCGGCGCCGCCGGCACTCCAACGAATGAAGCTCATCATCCAGATTCCCTGCTTCAACGAGGCGGAGCAGCTGCCCGCGACGCTCGCTGACCTGCCGCGTTCGCTGCCTGGTTTCGACAGCGTCGAGTGGCTCGTGATCGACGACGGCTCGACCGACGAGACAGTCGCCGTCGCCCGCGCGCACGGGGTCGATCACCTCGTCCGGCTG
>JASLGJ010000248.1 GCA_030150085.1 Candidatus Elarobacter sp.
GCGCGCGGGCCTCGTCGTAGCGGGCGTAGGAGCGGCGCGCGACTTGCTGCGCGTATTCGACCTCGACCCGCGCAAGAAAACCAAGCGCCTCTCCAAAGGCCAGCAGACCGCGCTCGGGCTGACCCTCGCGCTGGCGATCCGGCCCGCCATCCTGGTGCTCGACGAGCCGGCGACCGGGCTCGACCCGGTCTTCCAGCGGGTCGTGCTCGACCTGCTGATCGATGCCGCGGCCAACGGCGCGAGCGTGCTCCTCTCCTCGCACCAAGTCGGGCAGGTGGAGCGCGCCGCGGACCGGGTCGCGATCCTGCGCCGCGGCAAGCTGGTGCTGAGCGGCGAGATCGACGCGCTCAAGGGCGACGAGAAGATCGTCGAGGCGGTCTTCGAGGGCGGCGTGCCCGCGCTCAACGGCCTGGCGCACGATGCGCGCGTGCGGCGGGTCGAGACCACCGGCGCGATCCTGCGAATCTACGCCCGCCGCAGCGCCGACGCGCTCGCCGGCGAGCTGAACGGGCGGGGCGCGCGCAGCATCCGGGTCATCGACCGCGGGCTGGAGGACATCTTTCTCGACGCCGTCGCCGACGGCGTCATCCCGGAGGTACGCTCGTGATCTACGTCGCGCTCCTGCGCGCGCGCCGCACGCTGCTCTGGACCGCGCTCGCCTACGCGGGCATCGTCGCGGTCGCGGTCGTCAGCTTCCTCACCAACCACGTCACGGTGAAGCCGGACCACGACCCGTTCGGGCTTCCCGACAGCCTGTTCGTGTCCGCGGCGTTCGTCGGCGCGCTGATCGTCGCGAGCGTGACCGCGACCTCGCTCAACCGCGAGGGCCCGACGCTGCCGATCGCCTGGACCAAGCCGCAGCCGCGCCGGCGCATCGCGCTGGAATACTTCGCGGTCGACCTCGGCGCGGTGGTCGGCGTCGGCCTGCTGACCGTCGTGGCGGGCATCCTGATCGCGCTGCCGACCGGCGCGCTGCGCCACCTCCTGCACGATCCCAACCTGGGCGAACTGCTCGTGCGCAGCCTGGGCGTGACCTTCATGTGGTACGCCGTCGTGCAAGCCGCGTCGGCCGGCCTGAACGGCCGGGGCGGCGCGGCGATCGGGCTGAGCTGGCCCGTGTTCGGGGGCTTGCTCTGGCTGGGGACCGCGGACGTCCCGGGCTTGCACGCCCTCGGGCTCGCGCTCAACGTGGTCAACCCGCTGGCCTGGCTGTCCAGCACGACGCGCGCTCAGCACGGTGTGGTGTCCAGCTCGATCGGCTCGCTCTATCCCTTCCTGCCCCATGCCGTCGTGGTCGTCGCACCGTGGCTGCTGGCCGGGCTCGCGCTCTATCTCGCGACCGTGCTGTGGTCGCGCCGGGAGGCCTGAGGTGACCATTCTCGCGACCCACTTCGCGCTCGTGCTGGGGAGCTGGCGGCTGCGCGTGCGGATCGACATCGACGAGCCGCGCGACGATCTCGCCGCGCGCGTTCCGCGCGTCCACCGCTACGTCCGGCGGCGGGCGCCGGCCGGGCGGCTCTGACACGAAGCATCCCGGCCGGGGCCCGGCGAAAGGGGACGGAATGATCGCTCCCCACGCCGACGCCCTGATCGGACACGTCCGAGACAACCGCGACCGCTACCTCGCCGAGCTGAAGGAGTGGGTCGCGATCCCCTCCATCTCGGCCGATCCCGCGCAGGCGGGGCAAGTGCGCCGCTCGGCCGAGCACACGGTGGCGCGCATGCGCGCCGCCGGGCTGACCCAGGCCGAGGTGCTCGAGACCGGCGGCCACCCGGTCGCCTACGGCTCGTGGCTGGGCGCGCCGGGCGCGCCGACGTTGCTGATCTACGGCCACCACGACGTGCAGCCGGTCGACCCGCTCGAGCTGTGGACCTCGCCCCCCTTCGATCCCCAGGTGCGCGAGAACAAGCTCTACGGGCGCGGCACGGTCGACGACAAGGGCCAGTGCCTGATGCACCTGGCCGCGCTGGAAGCGCACCTGCGCGTCAACGGCAAGCTGCCCCTCAACGTCAAGGTCGTCATCGAGGGTGAGGAAGAGATCGGCTCGCCCAGCTTCGAGGGTTTCATGGCGCGCGAAAAGGAGCGCCTGGCCTGCGACGTCGCGGTCATCTCCGACACCGCGGTGTTCGCCGAGGACGTGCCCTCGCTGACGACCTCGCTGCGCGGCGTGGTGTACTTCGAGATCACCGTGCAGGGCCCGGCGACCGACATGCACTCCGGCTATTTCGGCGGGGTGATCAAGAACCCGCTGGAGGCGCTGGCGCAGATCCTGGCCCAGCTCAAGGACGCCCACGGGCGGATCGCGGTGCCGGGTTTCTACGACGGCGTGCGCGAGCTCTCGCCCCAGGAGCGGGCCGAGATCGCCGCCCTGCCCTACGATCCGGCGAAGGAAGCGCACCTCTACGGCGTGCCCGAGCTGGTGGGCGAGAGCGCGCGCCTGCCGCTGGAGCGGATCTGGATGCGCCCCACGCTGGAGCTCAACGGCATGTACGGCGGCTACCAGGGCCCGGGCGAGAAGACGATCATCCCCTCGTTCGCCAAGGCCAAGCTCTCGGCGCGCCTGGTGCCGCACCAGGACCCCGCGCAGGTCAAGCACGCGGTGACCTCGTTCGTGCAGCGCATCGCGCCCAAGGGCGTGCGGGTCGAGATCACCTCGGGCGGCGAGACGCGCGCGGTCGAGACCTCGCGCGACCACCCCGCGGTGGTCGCCGCGGCGCGCGCCATGGAGCTGGGCTTCGGCAAGCCGCCGGTGTTCATCGGCATCGGCGGCTCGATCGGCGCGGTGACCTCGTTCGACCGCCTGTGGAACCTGCCGCAGGTGCTGATCGGCGTCGGCCTGCCCGACGACGCGATCCACGCCCCCAACGAGAAGTTCGACCTGAGCCAGTTCTTCGGCGGGATCGAGACCATGACGTACCTCTACGACGAGCTCGCCGCGGCCCTGACGCGCGCGCCGTCCGCGGCCCAGCGGACGTGAGCTTCACCGAGCGCTTCTCGGACCGCGCCGGGGCCTACGTCGCCGGGCGGCCCTCGTACCCCGAGGCCACGTTCGACGCGCTGCTCGACGGCCTGGGCGACCCGCAGGACGTGCTCGTTGCGGACCTCGGCGCGGGCACCGGCATCGCCTCGCGCCTGCTCGCCGCGCGCGGCGCGCGGGTGCTCGCGATCGAGCCGAACCAGGCCATGCGCGAGGCCGCCGCGCCCGACCCGCGGGTCGAGTGGATCGCGGCCAGCGCGGAGTGGACCGGCCTGGGGGAAGCGTCGATCGACCTGGTGACCGCGTTCCAGGCCTTCCACTGGTTCGACGCGCGCAAGGCGCTCGACGAGATCGTGCGCATCCTGCGCCCCGGCGGGCGCGCCGCGGTGGTCTACAACGAGCGCGACGAGCGCGACCCCTTCACCGCCGGCTACGGCGAGATCGTGCGCCGCTTCCAGACCGACGAGACCGAGCGCCGCCGCACCGACGGCCTGGAGACCTTCGCGTCGTTCCCGATCTGGCACGGCGGCCCGCGCCGCACCGAGATCCCCAACGCCCAGCCGCTCGACCTCGACGGCGTGCTGGCGCGCGCGCGCAGCACCTCGTACCTGCCCCAGGACGGCCCCGCCGCCGCCGAGCTGAACACCGCGCTGCGCGAGCTCTTCGCGCGGCACGCGCACGACGGCCGGGTGACGATGAAGCTCGTCACGATCGTCGTCGCGGGCGACGTCGGCGCCGACGGCGGCTGAGCCGCGTGAGCTATGGACACGGCGCGGAAACACCGCGATCATGCGGCTGAGGTGAAGTCCATGAGTGACATGCGCACCGCGACCGCGACCGTCCCCGCCTCTCTCTCCGGCGCCGCCGCCGGAGAGGACCCCGAGCGCGAGCAAGGGCCGCGCGTTCGGCCCATCACGGTGGCCGAGTACCGCGCGATGGGCGAAGCGGGCATCTTCGGGCCGGACGAGCGGGTCGAGCTCGTCGACGGGCTGCTGATCGTGCCGCCGCCGCAGAACGTGCCGCACGTCTCGGTCCTCATGCGGATGCAGTACCGCCTGCACGAGCGGTTGGCGCAGCGGGCGATGATCGCCCAGCAGTTGCCGGTCGTCGTCTCCGACCGTTCGGAGCCCGAGCCGGACTTCGCGCTGATCCGCTGGCGCGACGACTACTATGCGCGCGCGAAACCGACCGCCGCCGACACGTTCGCGATCGTCGAGGTGGCCGACGCGACGCTGCGCATGGATCGCGGCCGCAAGCGCAGGGTCTACGCGCGTGCCGGCATCCCGGAGTACTGGATCGTGAACGTGCGCGCCAGGCAGATCGAGATCCACCGCGACCCGCACGGCGGCGCGTATCCCGCACCGCGCATCGCCAAGCCGGGCGAGGTCGTGTCGTTCGCCGCGTTCCCGGACGTCGTCTTCACCGTCGACGAGCTGCTCGGCTGAGCGCGCGCGCCGTCGTGCCGCCGGGGGAGCGGCGCCTGCGGATCGGGATCGACGTCGGGGGCACGTTCACCGACGTCGTCGCGGTCGACGCGGCCACGCGCGAGATGGTTGCCGCGGTCAAGGTGCCGACCTCGCACGACCACCCCGACGGCGTCGCCGCCGGGATCGTCGCCGGGCTCGAACGGCTGCTGGGCGAGCACGCGCTCGACCCGAGCGCGATCGCCTTCATCGCGCACTCCACCACCCAGGCGACCAACGCGCTGCTCGAGGGCGACGTGGCGAAGGTCGGCGTGGTGACGCTGGGCGGCCCGGTCGGGCGCGCGTTCGCGCGCTTCGCGCCGTTCGCGCTGGCGGAGGGCGTGCGCTTCGCGCCGGCCTGGTTCGACGGGCGCGACGCGGGCCTGCTCG
>JASLGJ010000262.1 GCA_030150085.1 Candidatus Elarobacter sp.
CAACAACAACCCCGAGACGGTCTCGACCGACTTCGACGTCTCCGACGTCCTGGTGTTCGAGCCGCCCGGCGCCGACGAGGTCGAGGCGGTCGCGCGCGCCACGAACGCGCGCGGCGTGATGCTGGCCTTCGGCGGGCAGACCGCGATCAATCTGGCCGGGCAGCTGGCGGCGCGCGGGATCGCGATCGTCGGCAGCGACCGCCGTTCGCTCGACCTGGCCGAGGACCGCGAGAAGTTCGAGGCCGTGCTGGAGCGGCTGGGCGTGGCGCGGCCCAAGGGCCACGCCGCCAAGACCTTCCGCGAGGCGCGCGCGATCGCGCGCGAGATCGGCTTCCCGGTGCTGGTGCGGCCCTCGTACGTGCTGGGCGGGCGCGGCATGGAGATCGTCTACAACGAGGGCCAGCTCGCGAGCTACGTCGAGTCGGCCCCGCCGATCACGCCCGGCGCGCCGCTCCTGATCGACAAGTACATGCGCGGCCGCGAAGTGGAGGTGGACGCCGTCTTCGACGGCGACGACGTCCTGATTCCGGGCATCTTCGAGCACGTCGAGCGGGCCGGCATCCACTCCGGCGACTCGATCAGCGTCTACCCGACCCAGACCGTGTCCGACGCGATGGAGGCCCGCATCGTCGCGGTCACCACCGCGATCGCGCGCGAGCTGGGCATCCGCGGCCTGATCAACATCCAGTTCGTCATCCCCGAGGGCACCGACGAGCTGCTGATCATCGAGGCCAACCCGCGCGCCAGCCGCACCGTCCCGATCATCTCCAAGGCGACCGGGATCAACCTCGTCGCCGCGGCGACCCGCATCGCGCTGGGCGAGAAGCTGCGCGACCTGCCGTTCGGCACGGGCCTGGCGCCCAAGCCCGACTACGTGGTGGTCAAAGTGCCGGTCTTCTCGTTCGCCAAGATGCGCGGCGTCGAGACGATCCTCGGCCCGGAGATGAAGTCGACCGGCGAGGTGCTGGGCATCGACGCGACCTTCGCGGGCGCGCTGCGCAAGGGCTTCGTCGGGGCGGGAATCCGCCTGCCGCGCGAGGGCGGGCGCGTGCTCGTCTCCGTGAGCGACGAGGAGAAGGGCGACGCGGTCGACCTGATGCGCCGCCTGGTCGCGCTCGGCCACACCCTGGTCGCCACGGCCGGCACCTACGACCTGCTGCGCGAGAACGGCATCGCGGCCGAGCGGGTCAACAAGATCGGCGATGAGTCCCCGCACGTGCTCGACGTGATCTCCAAGCGCGCCGCGGACCTGGTGATCAACGACTTCCGCGCCGGGCGCGGCCCGAGCGACAACTACCGCATCCGGCGCGCGGCCGTCGAGGCGTCGATCGCCTCGCTGACCTCGCTCGACACCGCGCGCGCGCTGGTCACCGCGCTCGAATCGGAAGCCGGCCCGCCCCGCTCGCTGCAGGAGTACCAGGCCACGCACCGCCCCGCGCTGACGCCCTAGCGAGGAAAACCGCGCCCGGGCAGAGTACGGCCCCGGCCGGCGCGGAGCGCGCCCGACCAGGTGTGGAGTTGGAGATGGGACATCCCCCGGCGGCTTACCAGGCCAGCGCCGACGGTGCGCTCGCGGTCGACCGCGCGTTCTACGCGCGCATCGCGGAGGCGACCGGCGCGCGCAGCGAGACCGAGCGCTTCGTCATCCCGATCCGCAGCGGGCGGGCCTGGGAGGTGCCGGCCGGGCACGTCTGCCGGATCGTGACCGTCGAAGGGCCGCAAGTCGGCGATTTGAACCTGTGGAACCGGCACAACCCGCGCGAGCGCTTCTGGGCCTCCCGCACGCGCCAGCTCCAGCGCGCGCACGTCTCGACCTACGACCGGCTGTGGTCGACCCTGCCCTACCTGCGCCCGCTGGTCACGATCACCAACGACACGCTGGCCTCGTACGGGGTCGACGGCGACGGCGGGCGCGTGCACGACCTGCTCGGCACGCGCTGCGATCCCTACGTCAACCGCATGCTGACCGGCGCGGACTTCGATTTCCACTGCCACTCGAACTTGGTCCGCGCGGTGCTGCCGTACGGGCTGACCGAGCTCGACGTGCACGACGTCATCAACGTCTTCCAGTGCACCGGGCTCAACGACGCCGACCAGTACTTCATGACGGCCTGCCCGGCGAGGAAAGGCGATTTCTTCGAGTTCTTCGCCGAGATCGATCTGCTGTGCGCGCTCTCGACCTGCCCGGGCGGCGACTTGTCGATCCCGCTGTGGGGACCCGAGGCGCGCGATCCGGTCGAGGTCTGCCGGCCGCTGGGCGTCGAGGTCTACCGGCTCGACCCCGCGCTGCTGGCCGGCTGGAGCGAGCCGCGCCTGGCCGCCTACCGCGGGCTGCACGGCATGTCGATGCCGGCCTGGGGCGATTCGCGCTAGCGCAAAGCGCCTAGCGAGTGTCCGATTCACGGCGTACCGTTGCGAGCGCTGGCGTTCGTCTTGACCGCTCGCGAGTGACGATGCTACGCTAGCGCCCGAGCGCCTGGTCGACGTCGGCAGCGACGAGCGCATGCCGATTTCACACGGCGATCAGGAGGCATTTCATGCGTGTATCCAATCGCATGCGCGGCATCGCCACCGTGGTGGCCGCGCTGACGCTCGCCGGCTCGCTGGCGGCCGGCGGCAGCGCCGCGGGCGGCGTCGTCAAGATCGGCGTGCCGGTTCCGCTCTCGGGCAACAACGCGAGCGCCGGCGAGGACCTCGTCAACGGCGCGAAGCTGGCTGCCGACGACATCAACCGCAGGGGCGGCGTCAACGGGATGAAGGTCGAGATCGTCCCCGCCGACGACGCGTGCGACGCGCAGACCGCGGCCCAGGCCGCCGACAAGCTGATGGCGCAAGGCGTCGTCGCGGTGGCGGGCGGGTACTGCTCGGGCGCGGCGCTGCCCGAGCTGACCGCGTTCCACCGCCAGGGCATCCCCTACGTGCTCGACGCCTCGACCAATCCCCAGCTCACCGAGCTGGGCTACAAGGAGGCCTTCCGCGTCATCGGGCGCGACGACCAGCAGGCACCCTTCGCGGCGAACTTCATCGCGACCAGCCTGCACGCCAAGACCGCCGCCGTGCTCAACGACAACACGACCTACGGCAAGGGACTCGCCGACTCGCTGGTGAGCGCGCTCGGCTCGCGCGGCGTGAAGGTGGTCTTCAACGATTCGATCACGCCCGGCCAGAGCGATTACACCGCGACCCTGACCAAGGTCAAGGGCGCGCAGCCCGACGCGTTCTACTACGCGGGCTACTACGCCGAGTTCTCGCTGCTCGTCAAAGAGGCCAAGCAGCTCGACCTCAAGGCGCGCCTGATCGGCAGCGACGCCAACCAGTCGCCGGTCCTGATCAAGACCGCCGGTCCGGCTTCGGAAGGCGCGATCATCACGACCGCGCCGCTGCCGCAGTTCATCAGCGGCGCGCAAGCCTTCGTCAAAGCCTACGAGAAGGCGTACGGCAAGGGCGCCGGGCCGTACTCGGCCTACGAGTACGACGCGGTCCAGACCGTCGCGCAGGGCATCAAAGCGGCCGGGTCGACCGATCCCAAGCGCATCACCGCCGCGCTGGCGAGCCTCAAGAGCTTCAAGGGCATCACCGGCGACATCGCCTTCCGCCCCAACGGGGACCGGACCGGGATCAACTACATCTCGGTGATCGTGCGCAACGGCCAGTTCGCTCCCTACATGCGGCTCGACAAGGCCGGGCGGTGGGTGGCCGGGCGGTAGCACCGCCCCGCGCATGTCGGCCTTCCTGCAGTACGTGGTCAGCGGCCTGACCATCGGCTCGTTCCTGTCGCTCGTCGCGCTCGGGTACACGATGGTCTACGGCATCATCCGCCTGATCAACTTCGCCCACGGCGACCTGTTCATGGTCGGCGCGTTCCTGGGCTGGGCGATCCTGGCGCCGGTGCTGGCCGCTCACGTGCCGGTGGCGCTGGCGGTGCTGATCGCGCTCGTGCTCGCGATGCTGCTCACCGGCGGCCTCGGGATCGCGATCCAGGCGGTGGCCTACAAGCCGCTCCTGCGCGCGCCGCGCCTGTCGATCCTGATCAGCGCGGTGGGCGTCTCGCTGGCGCTGGAGAACGGCGTGCTGCTGGTCTTCGGAGCGGGCTACGACACCTACCCGCAGGTGCTCTCGTTCGCCGGGCTCACCCTGGCGGGGGTGCGGATCAGCTACGCGCAGCTCGGCATGATCGCGCTCAGCGTAGCGCTCATGGTCGGGCTGTGGCTGTTCGTGCACCGCACCGCGGTCGGGACGGCCATGCGGGCCCTGGCGCTCGACCAGGAGGCGGCCCGGCTGATGGGCATCAACGTCGACCGCATCATCCTGCTGACGTTCTTCATCGGCTCGCTGCTGGCCGCGGCGGCGGGCGTGATGGAAGGCCTCTACTACACCCAGATCAACTTCTTCATGGGCTTTTTGATCGGGCTGCAGGCCTTCACCGCCGCGGTGCTGGGCGGGATCGGCAACATCCCCGGCGCGATGGTGGCCGGCTTCCTGATCGGCTTCTTGGAGGCGTTCTCGGCCGGCTACGTGTCGTCGCGCTGGACCGACGTGTTCGTGTTCGCGGTCCTGATCCTGGTGCTGGTCGTCAAGCCGACCGGACTCTTCGGCGAGCGCGTCGTGGAGCGCATGTAGGTGCGCTCGGCGCGGCGCGCCGCCCCCTGGCTGTGGCTGCCGGCGGCCGCCGCCGCGCTGCTCGTGCCGGTCCTGGGCGGAACCTACGTCACCGACGTCGCGACCACCGTGCTGATCTACGCCATGCTCGGCCTGGGGCTGAACATCGTGGTCGGCTACGCGGGCCTGCTCGACCTGGGCTACGCCGCGCTGTTCGCGATCGGCGCCTACACCTCGGCCCTGCTCGGGCTGCACGCGCACCTCGGCTTCTGGCTCACGCTGCTGCCCGCGGTCGCCGCGGCGGGCGTCGCGGGCGTGCTGATCGGCTACCCCACGCTGCGCATGCACAGCGACTACCTGGCCATCGTCACGCTCGGCTTCGGCGAGATCATCCGCGTGTTCCTCAACAACCTCGACGCGCCGGTCAACATCACGAACG
>JASLGJ010000303.1 GCA_030150085.1 Candidatus Elarobacter sp.
GCCGGCGCGGCGGGCGTCCACCTCGAAGACCAGCTCGCGGCGGAAAAGAAGTGCGGCCACCTGGGCGGCAAGGTGCTGATCCCGACCTCGCAGGCGGTGCGCAACCTGGTCGCGGCGCGCCTGGCGATGGACGTCTGCGACGTGCCGACCGTGCTGATCGCGCGCACCGACGCCGACGCCGCGAACCTACTGCTCAGCGACGTCGACGAGCGCGACCGCCCGTTCCTGACCGGCGAGCGCACTCCCGAGGGCTTCTTCCGCGTCACGCCCGGCATCGATCAAGCGATCGCGCGCGGCCTGGCCTACGCGCCCTACGCCGACCTGATCTGGTGCGAGACCTCGCACCCCTCGCTCGAAGAGGCGCAGGCGTTCGCCGAGGGCATCCACGCCAAGTTCCCGGGCAAGATGCTGGCCTACAACTGCTCGCCCTCGTTCAACTGGAAGCTCAAGCTCGACGAGGACACGATCGCGCGGTTCCGCGCCAAGCTGTTCGAGTACGGCTACCGCTTCCAGTTCATCACGCTGGCTGGCTGGCACGCGCTGAACTACTCGATGTTCGAGCTCTCGCGCGACTACGCGGCGCGCGGCATGGCCGCTTACGCGGAGTTCCAGGCGCGCGAGTTCGCCAGCGAGCCGCAGGGCTACACCGCTACCCGCCACCAGCGCGAGGTGGGCACCGGCTACTTCGACGAGGTCGCGAAGGTCGTCGGCGGCGGCGCGTCGTCCACCACCGCCCTGACCGGCTCGACCGAGGAGGCGCAGTTCAAGACGGCGGAGCCGACCGCCGTGTAGCGCCCGGCTCGCGCACGCGGTGCTGGCGGAAGGTCAGGTTGATCCGCTCGCCCGTGACGCGCGGGTCGCGCGGCACGCGGTGCTCCCAGTAGCCCTGCGTGTCGCCCGCCATCACGATCAGGTCGCCGTGCCCGAGGTCGAGCGAGAGCGTCCCGTGGCGCAGCCCGCTCTCCTTCTTGGGCCGGATCTGGAAGGCGCGCGCGGCGCCCAGCGAGAGCGAGGCGATCACCAGGCGCAGGTCGCGCTTGCCCTCGTAGTCGCCGTGCCAGGCCACCGCGTCCCGCCCGTCGCGGTAGCGGTTGACGAACACGTAGTCGAACGCCGTGCCGGTGTGGGCTTCCACCAGCGCGCGCACGCGGGCCAGGGTGGGCGTCCAGGGCTGGCGCATGCCGTCGCCGCGCGCGGCCGTCTCGCGCGGCACCAGCACCCGCTTGCCGTACATCATGCGCGAGTCGGCCCGAAAGCGCGTGCCCTCGCTCAGCTCGCGCATGAGCGCGATCCCGGTCGCCGCGTCGAGGAACTCCGGCACGTAGGTGACGTCGCCGCGGTCGCCGACGATTCGGGTCGGCAGCGCGGCGCTGGCGAACAGGGGGATCTGGCGGGCGGCGATCATTGCTCAGAGGGCCTCGAACGTACGTTCGTGGCCCTCTGACACGCACCCTATCGCGGCGGCGCCGCGCCGGGGCGGGCTACTTCGGGGCCGCGCCGCCGGTGGTGAACGTGGGCCGCTGCTCGCTCACGTAGCCGTCGGCCGCCGGCACGAGCTGCCGTTTCTCGGCGGCCTGCGAGCGCGCGCGCTCCAGGCCGCGGGTCGCGAACTGCGCCGCGCCGGCCGGGGTGTGGCCCTTGACCCAGCTCTCGAGCTGGTCGAGCGGAGTCGCGTCCCAGAAGATTTGCGGAACGTACTGAGCGCTCACGATCATCCGCCCGACGTCGGTCTGGGCGCGCAGCACCGCGTCGCTGTGCGCGGTGAAGAAGGTCCATGCCAACTGCGGGTTCTCATCGGCCGCCGTCCTGACCAGGTCGAAGCGCGAGCCCTCTGCCTGGGGCGGGATCTCCGGCGAGAGCGCGATGCCGAGCGCCTGCTGGGCCAGGGCCGGATCGCGCACCAGCATCAGCGCGGTGTAGTAGCGGCGCGTCTCGGCCTCGTCGCGCGCGCTCTTGGCGACCGCGTGCAGGGCGTCGAACGTCGTCCGGTCGGCGTGCTGCGCCACGATGCCGAGCACCACCCGCTGGTCGTCGGGCGAGAGCGCGGCGCGGTCGGCCGCGAAGGCCGCGAAGCGCTTGCGCGCTTCCGCGATCGTGGCGGGATCGTCCCACGCGCCCAGATCCTGGTTCACCGTGCGGCGCAGGTTCTGCCGGCCCGGCGTCTCGCCGGGCTTGGCGTCCCAGCCCAGCGCGCGCTGCAGCGGGGCGAGCAGCGAGCGCGCGTAGACCAGGTACGCGGCATGCCCGGCGCTCCCGCGCTCGTCGCGCTCCAGCGCCGCGAGCGCGTCGGTGATCTGCTCCCAGGCGCGCGCGTCGTAGTCGTCCTGCATCGCCCCGGCCAGGGCCAGGTACGAGCCCAGCGGCGCCTGGCCGGCGCGCGCGAGCGCCCACTGGTCGTCGAGCAGCGCGATCTTGTCGGCCTCGGGCAGGCTGCCGAACGCGCGCTGGTTGGCGGCCTGCGTCGCGCCGTCGTAGGCGACCCGGTAGTAGCCGACGTCGCCCGCGTTCGCGCGCAGCGGCTCGTCGCAGCGCCCCGCCGCCAGCGTCTGCCCGTCGCGCGTGAAGAGCACGCTCTGCGCCGCGCCGCGCGCGCCCGAGGCGACGTGCATCGGCACGTTCCAGCGCGGGTCGGCGGGATCGCTCCCGCTGAGCAGAAAGCGCTTCTGGCTCAGCGCGATCGTGCGGTTGCCGCTCGCGTCGCAGCTGGCGCGCACGCTCACCAGCGGGAAGCCGGGCTGGGTGGTCCAGCTCCCGGCGATCGCGCCGACGTCCTTGCCGCTGGCCGCGCTCAGCGCGTTCCACAGGTCGGCCGCGGTGGCGTTGGAGAACTTGCGCGCCGCCACGTAGCGCCGGATGCCGGCGCGGAAGGTGTCGTCGCCCAAGTACGCCTCGGTCATGCGCAGGAAGGCCTGGCCCTTGGCGTAGGTGATCTCGGGGTCGAAGGCGGCGTCGGCCTCGAGCTCGTTGAGGATCGGCGGCGCGAGCTTGTGCGCGGTCGTGCGCGCGTCGGCGTTCATCGCCTTTTCCTTTTCGGAGTCCTGGCCTTCCCACCAGTTCCAGCTCGGGTTGGCGCGGTCGGTCTGCTTGGCCGCCATCCACGAGGCGAAGCTCTCGTTGAGCCAGAGGTCGTCCCACCACGCCATCGTGACCAGGTCGCCGAACCACTGGTGCGCCATCTCGTGCGCCTGCACGGCGTAGATCTCTTGTTTCTGCTGCAGCGTCGCGGTCGGCGGGAGCAGCAGGATCTGGTCGTTGTAGGTGATCCCGCCCCAGTTCTCCATCGCGCCCTCGAAGCCGCCGGGCACCGCGATGGACGAGAGCTTCGCGAGCGGGTAGCGCACCCCGAAGTAGTCGTCGTAGGCGGTCAGGATCTGCTGCGAGTTGGCCAGCGCGTAGGCCCCGTTGCGCTCTTGCCCGCGCACCGCGACGATCTCGTGGCGCACCCCGTCGGCCGAGCTGGCCGAGATCGTGCCGAGGTCGCCCGCGCTGAGCACGACCAGATACGACGCCATGCGCGGGGTGCGCGCGAAGGTCGTCGTCGCGCTGGCGCCGTGCACGGTGCGCGCCGCGACCGGCGTGTTCGAGACCGCGCTCCAGCTCGCCGGCAGGGTGACGCTGAGCTGGTAGGTCGCGCGGAACGCGGGCTCGTCCCAGCTCGGGAACATCCGCCGCGCGTCGGTCGACTCGAACTGGGTCGAGAGCATCACGCCCCGGCGCCCGCCCGGCGTGACGTAGGGCTGCGCGAACAGCCCCTGGGCCGAGCTCTCGATCTTGCCGGTGTACTCCAAGGCCAGGGTGTGCCGCCCCACCGCCAGCGGCCGCCCGAGCGACACGGTGGTGAGCTGCGCGTCGTTGCGCGTCCGCACGCGGCCCGCCGGCACGCCGTCCAGCCGCGCGCCGCGCACGGTCAGGTTGAGGGTGTTGAAGACGATCCGCGCGGTCGGGCGGCGCACGTCGAGCACGATCGTCTCGCTCCCGCGCAGCGTCCGCGCGGCCAGGTCGGGCGTGACGGCGATGCGGTAGCCGAGCGGCACGACCGTTTTGGGCAGGCGCCCGGGCGTGGCGTCGAACGCGAACGGCCCGGCCGCGCGCGCGGGAGCCGCCAGAGCGAGCGCGCACGCCGCCGCGAACGCCGTCCGAAGGAGCGAGAACTGCATGGGGTCCGCTTCCGGAAGAATACGGAGGAGACCTATCCGGCCTCAGACGCGGCGGAAGAACACGACCGTCATCAGCGCGCCCAGCGCGACGATCGTCCAGCGCAGCGGCGCGGGCGGGATGCGGCGCACCAGCTTCGCGCCATAGTAGCCGCCCGCCAGCGCACCGACGCACATCGCGGCCGCGGCGTCCCACGTGATCGCGCGCGCGAGCACGAACGGGATCAAGGGCACGCCGTTGTTGACGAACGAGAGCACGATCTTGAGCGCGTTGGCACGCTGCAGATCGGTGAAGCCGAGCAGCACGAACAGGGCCAGCAGCAAGAAGCCCTGCCCGCCCCCGAAGAACCCGCCGTACACGCTCACGAAGAACAGCGGCAGCAGGCCGCCGTAGGGAATCTCGCGCACCGCCCGGGCCCGCCCGCCCAGCCGCAGCAGCAGCGGGCCCAACGCGAAGAGCAGGGTCGAGAACAGCAGCAGCCAGGGGATCGCGGCCGAGAAGGTCTTGGCCGGGGTGCGCAGCAGCAGCAGCCCGCCCGTCACCCCGCCCAGCAGGCAGGTCAGCAGCGCGGCCCGGGTCTGGGCCGAGGGGTGCTCGAGCAGGTCGCGGTAGCCCCCGATGCTGCCCGCCCCGCCGACCCACATCGCCACGGAGTTGGTCGCGTTGGCCCCGATCGGCGGCACGCCCAGGAAGACCAGGGTCGGAAACGAGACGAACGAGCCCCCGCCGGCCGCGGAGTTGATCGCGGCCGCGACCGCCGCCGCGCCGGCCGCCAGGACGAGCGCTCCCCCATTCACGGGTAGAGGACGCCCATGGAAACAGAACCGCGCACGCCCACCGACGACGAGATCGAGACCGTCGACGGCACCGTCCCCGCCGACGACGACCGCCTCGACGAGGGCATCCTGGCCGCCGACGACACCGGCATGCTCGCCGGTGAGCGAATGATCACCCTGGTCGAGCTCGAAGAAGGCGACTCCGGCGCAGGTGACGTGTAACCCGTAACGTAACCGGGTGACGTTGTGAACGGCACCCGCAGCGCGCGCGCGAGCCTGTGGGAGAAGGCCTTGAGTCTTCCCCTGGCTCGCGACGAGGACTTCTTCGGTAGCAACGAGCGTCCGGCCGGGGTCGACCCCGAGCACGTCCGGGTCATCAACGACACGGCACTCCGCTCGCGGCTGATCATGGCCGGTATCGCCGAGGGGTTACAGTCACCCAAGGGACCGCAGCGCATCAAGTCCATCATCCGCTTGTATCCAGGTTTCGACGCGCCACGCCCGGGGGGCAGCAAGCCGCGCCCGGTCCGGGCGGCCGCCGCCCCCGCCCCGCCGCCCGGCCGGACCGCCTTCGGCCTGCCCACCGTGGAGGAGCTCAACGCGCTGCTGGCCCGCATCGGGCAGGCCGAGCGCGAGGTCAGCCAGGAGCTGCAGGGCCGCGTCACCTCCGACATCGAGCGGCTCAAGAAGCAGATCGGCACGCTCGACGGGGACGCCTTCGAGCGGGCCTTCCGCGAGCTGGAGAACGCCATGCGCCAGCGGCGCGAGCTGGCCGGCCAGATCCGCGAGGAGGCCTTCCGGCGGGTCGAGGCCGACGCGGCCTTCGAGCCGCGCCGCTACCTGCGGCTGCTCTCGCGCGAGACGTCTCGCTGAGGACCGGCGTTCACTGCATCGGAGGGACGTCGACGGAGGTCTGCGGCGTGCACTCCGGGTGGCCGCACTCGCAGCCGTCGGCGTGAATGCCCTCGCTCGCCATCTCCTCGCAGCGCCGGCTGCAGTAGGCGGCGTCGGGGTCGAGCGGCGAGGTGGAGGCGGCCCGCGTCCGCTCCGAATACGGTTTGGTACAGCGGCACGTCTCGTGGGCGCAGGTCTCCGGCGTCGTCATGGGCGGGCTGTACCCGTTTTGGATACTTTTTGCTGGCAGGTCGGCGGAATGACGAGGGGTGTCCTCCGCCGGGGGAGTAGGCTCGTACGAGCGTGATCCGGAGCATCGCGGCCGATGGGCGTCCCGATCTCGGCGGAGTGTTCCGGCCGATCGATCGCCCGCGCGTTCTGGAGCGCCTCGCCACGGCGGCCCAGTACCGCATCGCGACGATCATCGCCCCGGCCGGCTTCGGCAAGTCGGTCGCGATCCGGCAGTTCCTCGAGAGCGTCCCGGCCTCGGTCGTCTACGACGTCCCCTCCGACGCGACCACCCTGCTCCCGTTCGTGCGCGGCTTCGCCGACGCGCTGGCCGCGGTCGTCCCGGCCCTGCGCCGGTCGCTGGCCACCGCCCTGGACGGGGCGCGCGATTCCGACTGCCCCAGCCGCGACCTGGCCGCCTGGGCGGCGACCCACGTGCGCGCGCTCGACATGCTGATCGCGATCGACGACCTGCACGTGGGCGAGGGCGACCCCGAGATCTCGCGCTTCATCACCGCCCTGGTCGACCGCACCCGGGACGGGCCGCGCTGGCTCTTCTCCTCGCGCAGCCCGCTCCAGCTCCCGGTCGCCTCGTGGCTGGCCTACGGCGAGTCGGACCTGGTGATCGACGCCGTCGACCTGCGCTTCGACCTGGACGAGGCCAAGCAGAGCGCGCGGGCCACCCGCATCGCGGTGCGCGACGACGAGCTGGCCGCGATCCTCGAGCTGATCGACGGCTGGCCGGCCGCGCTGACCTTCGCCCTGCGCACCTCGACCCGGGCCAGCGACCTGCGCGCGGTCTCGGCCGGCACGCGCGAGATGGTCTACCGCTACCTGGCCGAGCAAGTCTGGAACTCGCTCGACGACCGGGTCCGCACGTTCCTGCGCACCGCCGCCTTCCTGCCCCGGCTCGAGACCCGCCTGGCGGTCGCGGCCGGCTTCGACGACGCGGCGGCGATCATCGAGTCGCTGCGCGAACGGGTGGCCTTCATCACCGTGGTCGAGACCGGGATCTACAAGCTGCACAGCCTGTTCCGCGACTTCGTGCAGCGCCAGGTCCAGCTCGAGGGCGACGACGCGCTGCGCGCCGCGCGCATGCTCGCCGCGCGCGTGCTGGAGCAGGCCGGAATGCCCGGCCCGGCGCTGGAGCGCTACATCGAGACCCGCGCCGTGGACGACATCGAGCGCATCCTGGCGACCCTGAACTTCGCCCTGCTCGAGGGCGGGCACTACGACGTGGTCGAGCGGGCCCTGCGCCTGGTCCCGCCGGGGCGCTCCGCCCGCAGCGGCGTGCTGGCCCTGCGGGCCGCGATCGAGGACTCGCACGGCCGGGTCGAGCAGGCCGAGAAGTGGTACACCACCGTGCTGGAGCGGGACGGCGACGACGTCTCGTTCCGCGTCTCGGTGGCCTGGCGCTTCGCCCTGCTGCTCTACCAGCAGGGCCGCTGCGAGGGCATCCCGCGCCTGGAGGAGCTGGAGCGCGAGGACTTGAGCCCGGTCGACCGGGCTCAGGTCAGCGGCACCCTGGGAATGGTCTACGCGCTGGCCGGACGGCGCGAGGACGCCGACCGGGCGATCGGGGAGGCCATGGAGCTGGCCCAGTTCGCCGAGGACGAGCTGCGCGCGCGCACCTACGGCCGCGCCGCCACGGTGGCCTTCTACGCCGCCGACGAGGACGCGGTCGAGCACTACACCCGCGAAGCGACCCGGCTGGCGGCCGACTGCGGAGCCTTCTCCATCGCGGCCCGGCTCTACAGCACCCTCTACTCCCTGCACGCGCTGGCCGGCCGGACGGCGGCCGCCGCCTGGTACGCGGCCCAGATCGCGACCAACGCCGAGAAGGCCGGCGACCCCCAGATGCGCGCCATGGGCCTGCGCGCCGGGCTGGAGCTGGAGGCCGAGCGCGGGAACGCCGAACGGGTGGCCGATATCGAGCGCGAGCTGGCGGCGCTGGCTTACCGCGGGCACGTCGGACTGCTCGGGCTGCTCAGCGGGCGGGCGATCGCGCTGGCCTGGAACAACGCCTTCCACGACGCCCAGGTGCTGCTGCAGAGCGCCGCCGACCGGGACCTGCGGCCCTACCAGCACCGCATCCGCTGGGCCCTGCTGGCGGTCGTCGCCGCGGCGGCCCAGAACCGCCGCGAAGCGGCCTCCGCGCTGTCCGCCTACGAGCAGGCGGTGGCCCGGGACGACGACACGCGGCCCGTGTTCGACCGCGCCCGCGCGCTGGCCGAGCGCTACGCCGTGCTGGCCAACCTGCTGGTCGGCCGCAACGCGATGGCCCAGCGCATGCTGCGCGCGCTGCGCTACCCGCGCGAGGACTTCGAGCACTTCGACGCCGCCCTCAAGGGCCTGGCCACCCGCACCCCCGAGCGGGTCGAGGCGGCGCTGCGCGGGATGCGCTTGGCCGGGCTGGCCGGGATCGCGCGCTTCGTCGAGGCGGTGACCGCCCACCAGCACGACGAGGAACCGCAGCCGGCCGGCGAGCTGGCCTTGACCGCGGTCGAGCTGCAGGTGCTGCGGGCGATGGCCCAGGGGCTCTCCAACCAGGCGATCGCGGACGACCAGCAGCGGACGATCAACACCGTCCGCACCCACGTCTCGTCGATCCTCAAGAAGCTCGGCGCGGCCAGCCGGGGCGAGGCCGTGGCGATGGCCCGCCGGCGCGAGCTCGTCTAAGCGAAACAGCCTCGTCCTTTCGGACGAGTGTCGCCTTTACCGCTCCTTGTTAGTGTGGAGGTGTCCCCGCCGCGCCTGTCTCGCACAAGGAGGTCCCCCGTGGTTCACGTCTTCTTCACCAGCTTGGTGATCGCGGTGACCGTCGCCGTCACCACCATGCCCCCCACGGGCCTCTAAGAAACCTCGCGAGCAGGAAAGCAGACATGGAAGGTTGGGCCGCGCTGGCGCGGCGACTCCTCGAATCCCGAACGGCCGTCGCGGACACCGTTCTCGAGCGCTTCGGGCCGCGCTCCTCGGGCCAGGCCCCGCGCCTGATCGTCCGCTCGCTGGTGGCCGCGCTGGGCCAGGCGATCGAGACCGCGGACCCCGAGCCGGTCGTGTCGTGGGCCCGCATGGCGCACGCCGCCTACGCGCTCCCGGTCATCCAAGACCTGGTCTGGCTGACGACCGAGGTCGCGGCCGAGGCCGGCGAACCGCTCGAGCTGGACTTCTCCGCCCTGCTGGTCTTCCTCGAGATCGTCAAGGCGAACGTCAGCGAAGCGTTCCCGCTCGCGCCCGGCCCGCGCATTGAAGACCCCCAGCGGGGCACGAACGGCGTGATCGAGGCCGTCCTGACCATGCTCAAGGCGCGCGACGAGGCGACCTGCGCCCACTCCCACGCGACCGGGGCCTGGTGCCGCCGCCTGGCCGAGGCGCTCGGCCTCTCGGCCGCGACGACGGACCTCATCGTCAAAGCCGGCGTGCTGCACGACATCGGCAAGATCGCGACGCCGGACGCGATCCTGTTCAAGGCCGGTCCGCTGGACGCGGCCGAGTGGGCCGTCATGCGCAAGCACGCCGAGTTCGGGGCCGACATCCTGAGCGAGCTGCCGGCGCTGGCGGTGTACGCGCCGATCGTGCGCGCCCACCACGAGCGCTGGGACGGCCACGGCTACCCCAGCGGGCTGGCCGGCGAGGAGATTCCCTTCGAAGCCCGGGTCGTGGCGGTGGCTGACGCGTTCCACGCCATGATCTCGAACCGGCCCTACCGCCCCGCCATCGCGCAGCGCGAGGCGATGGAGATCCTGCGCGCGGGGCGCGGGACGCAGTGGGACCCCGAAGTCGTGGACGCGATGATGACAGTGTTGGAAGCGCCTCGGATCGCCGGTCGGCGGGAAGCGGCGCGCGGCTAGCCCTACCTGGGTGTGGGCCCGAAAGAGGATCGTGCGCGGGGTGCACGGTCCTCTTCCGTTTTCAGGGCCAAGCCGAAGGGCCGCCGGTGCGTTCGCACCGACGGCCCTTCGTCGCCCTACACCCGGGGATTTACGTCTGCGTTCAGCCGGCCAGCGTCTGGCTCGACGGCGGGGCCGGCGCGATCGGCCCGTACTCGTTCATCGGGGCCAGGTCGGCGTCGGCGGAGCGGGTGCGGGCCGAGGCGGCCACGCTCACCATCGCGTCGACGACCTCGGCGTCCCACTGCGTGCCGCGCCCCTGGCCGAGGACCGTGATCGCGGCGCCGTACGAGAGCGCGCGCCGGTACGGCCGGTCGCTGACCATGGCGTGGAACGCGTCGGCGACCGCCACGACCCGCGCCTCGAAGGGGATCACCTCGCCGGCGAACCCGTCCGGGTACCCGTTGCCGTCGACGCGCTCGTGGTGCGCGCGCACGATCGGGGCGTACTGGGCCAAGCTCGGGATCTGGGCCAGGATCTCGCCGCCGAACGGGGCGTGCTGCTTCATGACCGCCCACTCGTCGGCGTCCAGCGGGCCGGCCTTGAGCAGGATCGCGTCGGGGGTGGCGATCTTGCCGATGTCGTGCAGCACGCCGGCCTTGACCACCCGGTCGGTGACGGCATTGGTCAGGCCCAGCCCGTTGGCCAGGCGGCGGCACCACACGCCGGTCGCGCGGGAGTGGGTGCAGGTCGCTTCGTCGCGGGCGCGCAGCATGGCCAGCACGCTCTCGATGACCGGGCGGTGCATCTCGTCGGGCGAGAGCACCGGCTCGCTGATCAGCAGCGCCTCGCGGGCGTGCTCCTGCACGACTTCGAGGAACACCAGCACGGTGGAGAGATCGTCGCACAGGCGCTCGGCATACTCGGCGGCGACGTCGCACGCGATCGAGATCATCTCGAGCACCACGTGCGGGGAATGCGCGCCGCGCGCCATGCGGCCCCAGTGCAGGACCACGTCGGGATCGGTGGTCTCGATCGACTTCGCGACCGTCACGATCAGGGTGCGCAGGAGCAGGGCCGTCACGCGATCGTTGCCGACGCGAGCGACGATGTCTTCGGCGATGGCGATGCGGTCATCGCCAAGTCGACGTGCGAGGCTCACCCGGTCGGGCACGTACAGGGACGGCGGCGTGCTTTCGCGCTGGTGGTGCATGGCGGTGTTCGGACGGCGCTATCCCGCGAACGCGCGGCTGCCGAAACCCTCTGTCGAAGAGCTGCCGAAGTCGTCGAGCGGAAACACGTCGCGCTGCAGATTGGCGATCCGGCGCATCCACTTCTCGAGCAGCGAGAGCGGGATGTCGCCCAGGCTGTCGATCACGAGCTGGCCGGCGGCGGCCAGGACGTCGGCCAGCGCGTGCCCGAGGCCCAGCGAACTGCCGACGAAGGCGTTGAGCGGACCGAGGTCGTCGCTCTCGAGCGCCAGGCGCATGTACGAGGCGGCCGCGTGAACCAGCGAGACGTTGGCCTCGGTCGCGGCCGTCGCGGAGCACGACTCCAGGAACACCGCGGCGCTGTCGGAACGCCGGCTCGCGCGGTCAGCGGCGAGTTGATACATCGGCGTCCGCCTTAGGAAACGCCGGGGAAAATGGTGCAGACCACGCCATGAAGCAGGTGCGAGATCGTGCTGATGACCCAGATGTGAACCACGTAATTCCCCTCGGCTAGCGAATCGAAGCGGCTGATAAACGCGCCGCCGCTTTTGATCCCAGCTTAGCGCAAGCACCGTGCGAGGGCATGGGGGAAACACCCTATGGTCGAGGAAAAGGCCTGTCTTACCTGGGTTTTTCGCTATCAGGACTTTCCTAGGCCCGGATTCCCAACTCGCGCGCTCGGCGAATCGCTTGGGCACGGTTCGAGACGTGCAGTTTCTCGTAAATGCTCTCCACCTGCCGCTCGACCGTCTTCTTCGACTTGCCGAAACCCGCCGCGATCTCGGCCAGCGTCACGCCGTCGGGCAGTGCTCGCAGCACTTCCATCTCAGCCGGCGTCAAGCCGGCCGCCGGACGTATCGCGAGGGCCGCCGCGGCGGATGCGTTGATGAAGCGCGCGTACCCACGCAGCATGGGCGCGACACGCTGCTCGTCGATTCCCTGGGGGGAAAGCAATCGCGCGAAGGTGTGATCGGCGTCAAACTCGCGCGAGAGCGCGCGCCGGGCGCGCGTCGTCTCGCCGA
>JASLGJ010000348.1 GCA_030150085.1 Candidatus Elarobacter sp.
GGTCGCTTTGGCTGTACTCGCCCAGCTCGCGCACCAGGTCGTACTTGTTGCCGACGATCACCAGCGCTTTGCGCTCTTCCAGCGCGATGCCGGCCAGGCGCCGGTCTTGGTTGGTCGGACCCTTGAGCGCGTCGATCAGCAGGATCGCCACGTCGCAGCGCGCGATCGCCTTGAGCGAGCGCAGCGAGGAGTAGTACTCGATCTTGCCCTTCTGGTTGGCGCGCTTGTAGACGCCGGCGGTGTCGATCAGCCGGAACTCGCGCCCGCTCCAGGTGAACAGCGTGTCGATCGCGTCGCGCGTGGTGCCCGGCACGTCCGAGACGATCGCGCGCTCCTCGTTCAGCAGCGCGTTGAGGAGGGACGACTTGCCGACGTTGGGTTGGCCGATCAGGGCCAGCGCGAGCTGCGGCTCCTCGAGCTTGGCCGGGTCCTCGGGCGGCAGCTTCTCGACGATCGCGTCGAGCAGGTCGCCCGTGCCCTCGCCGTGGATCGCCGAGACCGGCACCGGCTCCCCGAAGCCCAGCCCGCCGAACTCGGCGTGCATCGAGGCCAGCGCGCGCGGCGACTCGATCTTGTTGGCAACCAGCACCACCGGCTTGCGGGTGCGGCGCAGGATCTCGGCCACGTCCTGGTCGACCCCGACCAGCCCGTCGAGCGCGTCGACCACGAACACGATCACGTCGGCGTCGCGGGCCGCCATGTCGGCCTGGGCCCGGGTCCCCGCCGCGATCGCGTCGTCGGGGTCGACCTCGGTCTCGATCCCGCCCGTGTCGACCAGGGTGAAGGAGCGGTCGCGCCACTCGGCCAGCGCGTAGAGGCGGTCGCGGGTGACGCCGGGGGTGTCCTCGACGATCGCGAGGCGCTGCCCGAGCAAGCGGTTGAACAGCGCGCTCTTGCCCACGTTGGGGCGCCCCACGACGGCGACGGTCGCGGGGCGCACGCGGAGCGAGGGTGCGAGGGCTTCGGCCATGACCCCCTAAGGTTCCAGCACAATGCTCCGTCGCCTGGCGGCGCTCGTCGCGTGCGTCCTGCTGCTCGCCTTGGTCCCGACCGGGTCGGTCTACGTGACGACCCTCCCCAGCGGCGCGGACGTGTGGGTCGACGGTACCTACGTCGGGCGCAGCCCGCTGGTGGTCGACGGGCTGGCGGTCGGCCGCCACAGCGTGAACCTGAGCATGGCCGGCTGGGAAGGCCAGCAGCTCGACGTGAGCGTGGTCGCGGCCCAGACCGCGCTCAGCTCGGCTCGCCTGGAGCGCCTGGCGGGGACGAAGATGCCGCCTCGGCCGGGCTCGCTGGCACTCCACGGCTTGGTTCCCGGGGTGACCCTGCTCGACGGGATGCCGGTCCAGCCGGCGAAGGACGGGACGATCCCGGCCGCGCCCGGAACCCACCTGCTGGTCGTGCGCACCCCGCGCGGCCGGATCAGCCGCACGGTGACGGTCTGGCCGCAGACCCGCACCGACGTGGTGCTCAGCGAGGACGTCGAGCGGACCCGGCCCACCGTCGTCGCTCCCGCCGAGGACTTCTTACCGAAGAGCGCGGTTCGGGTCGACGGCGAGAAGGTCGTGCTCAAGTTCGGCAGCCACGAGGTGGTCGGCCGGCTGGGCTCGACCAGCTATCGGGTCGACGGCAAGCCGGCCGACTACGACGCCGCCCCGACCCTGATCGGCCCCCGCCTCTACCTCCCGCTCGAACTGCTCACCATGCTCGCCGGACCCCACGAACGCTGATAATGGCTCAAATCTACATCGAGACCCACGGCTGCCAGATGAACGAGGCCGACTCGCAGGACGTGGTCCGGCGCGCGCTGGCGGCCGGCTTCACGCTGGCCGAGCGGCCCGAGGACGCGTCGGTGCTGGTCCTCAACACCTGCACCGTGCGCGACAACGCCGAGCAGCGCGCGTACGGCCGGATCGGGCAGTGGAACGCGGTCAAGAAGGCCGACCCCTCGGTGAAGATCGTCGTCACCGGCTGCCTGGCCGAGCAGGACCGCGGCCGGATGCAAACGATCGTGCCCCACGTCGACGCGGTCTTCGGCACCCGCGAGCTGAGCGCGCTGGGCGACGCGCTGGCCGGCTGGCGCGGCGAGTACCCCGACGAGGAGCTGACCGTCGACCGCGAGGTCGCGCAGCTCATGGGCGGCAACGGCGCCGGCGTGCCGGGCGCCTACGACGCGCTGCGCGGCTTCGTGACGGTGCAGCGCGGCTGCTCGTACTACTGCACGTTCTGCATCGTGCCGCACGTCCGCGGGCGGTTCGACCATCGCCCGATGAACGAGATTCTGGCCGAAGTGCGAGCGAAAGCGGAAGCCGGCGCGCGCGAGATCATGCTGGTTGGGCAGACGGTCAATGCGTACCGTGAGCCGGCGACGGGCGCGGACTTCGCCGACCTGATCCGCGAGGTGTGCGCGATCGAGGCGGTGGAGCGGGTGGGCTTCGTCAGCTCGCACCCCAAGGACAACACCGAGAAGTTGGCCCGCGTCTGTGCCACGCTGCCCAAGATGAACCCGCGCTTCCACCTCGCGCTCCAGTCCGGCTCGAACCCGATGCTGCGCCGGATGAACCGCAAGTACACGATCGAGCAGTTCCTCGAGCGCATCGCCGACTTCAAGCAGCACAATCCGAGCTGGGCGATCACGACCGACTTGATCGTCGGTTTCCCGGGCGAGACGGAGGAGGATTTCCAGCGGACGCTCGACGTCTGCGCGACCGGGATGTTCGCGCAGGCGTACATGTTCGTCTATTCACCCCGCCGCGGCACGCCCGCCGCGGTATGGCACGCCAAGGACCCGGTGCCCAAGGAC
>JASLGJ010000355.1 GCA_030150085.1 Candidatus Elarobacter sp.
GTGCGGCATGTCGAAATCGCCCGTGTTGAGGTTCGTGTGCGCCGAGTCGGTGACGATGTGGTAGTCCGGCGTGTCGAAGCTCGGCGCCGGCGGCGGCTGGGCCGGAGCGGCCGCCATGGCGTTCGCGGCCAGCGCGAGAACGAGGGGGAGGGCCGTGCGGAGCGCCCGTGCGCGGAAGGTCATCACTTGCGGAAACGCTCCCCGGCAGGCAAAAGGTCGCGCCGCCGATTAGAGCGCGAGGGTGCTCTGGTAGCCGACCCGCTGGCCGGTTCCGATCGCCACGCACGACATCGGGTCGTCGGCGACGATGACCGGGATGCCGGTCACTTCGCCCAGCAGCGTGTCCAGGCCGCGCAGCAGCGCGCCGCCGCCGGTCAGGATCACGCCCCGGTCGATGATGTCCGCCGCCAGCTCGGGCGGGGTCTTCTCGAGCACCGCCTTGACCGCTTCGACCACCGCCTGGACCGGCTCGGAGAGCGCCTCGCGCACTTCCTCCGAGGTGATCTTGACCGTCTTGGGCAGGCCGTTGATCAGGTCGCGCCCGCGGATCTCCATCGCCAGCTCTTGCTCCAGGCGATAGGCGGAGCCGATCTTGATCTTGATCTCCTCGGCGGTGCGCTCGCCGATCATCAGGTTGTAGACCCGCCGGATGTGGCGGATGATGGCCTCGTCGAGCTTGTTGCCGGCGACCCGGATCGACTGCGAGACCACGATCCCGCCCAGCGAGATGACCGCGACGTCGGTCGTGCCGCCGCCGATGTCGACCACCATGTTGCCCGACGGCCCGTCGATCGGCAGCCCGGCCCCGATCGCGGCGGCCATCGGCTCCTCGATGATGTCGACCGACTTGGCGCCGGCCAGCTTGGCCGCGTCGCGCACCGCGCGCTCCTCGACCGAGGTGATCTCGGCCGGCACGCAGATGACGACCGACGGCTTGGGCCGGAACAGGGTCGAGAAGAACGAGCGCTGGCGGGTGACCTTCTTGATGAAGTAGCCGAGCATGGCCTCGGTCACCTCGAAGTCGGCGATGACGCCGTCGCGCAGCGGCCGGATCGCCTGGATGTTGCTGGGCGTCTTGCCGAGCATCAGCCGCGCTTCCTCGCCCACCGCGATCGTCTTGTTGGTGCGCACGTCCTTGGCGACGACGGACGGCTCCCGCAAGACGATGCCCTTGCCCTTGACGTACACGAGGACGTTGGCGGTACCAAGGTAGATCCCGATATCGATGACGATGACTCCCAGACGTGCGGCGACCGGCGCTTGACGCGCGCGATCGCCGCAGATGAAACGGCCCCCTACGTTCGGCCGGAGCGGACGAATTCCTGATCCGGCGCTTCCTTTGCCCAGGGAGCAGCGGCCGAAGCCACCGGACCGCCTTCGACCGCCTCCCCCTCACGACCCGCGCGATGCGCGCCAAGAGGTGATAGGCACCTTAAGGGAGGAAAGCGAGCAAGGCTTCGCTACGATCGTCAAGAGGGTGAGGATGTTCGTGAACTACCGCTGGATCGCAGTGCTCTACACCGTGTCGCTCGTCGCATGTGCGAGCGCTCCAGAGGTTACGCCGGTCCACCCTGGGTCGACGGCGACCGAGGAGATCATGGTCATCGGGGCGGCTTCGGCGCAAAAAGCGACCATGGCCGGTCAGTACAGCGTCATCGTGACCGAGGACGGGTCCGCAGGTGACCGGGAGTACAGCTTCGCGCCCGACACCGCGGTCTATCGCCATGTGTCGCGATACGGTGCGGAGATGATCGAATTCCATGGGAAGCGGGATGCAACGTTCTACCCTGCAAGCCGAGTGCGCGCTTTGACACGGCTGACCGGCGATGGAAAGCAACGCTCGATCTCGCTTTCGAGCCTTGCCGTACGAACCCGCAAGAGCAGTTGCCTTCTCACGCCACAGGCTGCGGTGCGCAGTCCGCGATCGATGTCGTGCGACGATCCCGGGCCCTGTCCCGATTGCAGCGGTCCGATGGCCCCCGGTGGTCAGCTCGCATGCCACTACGTGCGATGCGGCGGAGACCCCGACATCGGAACGGGTTTCGGCATCGGCGTCTTCCGCTCGCCCGACCCTCAGCTGACGTGCTACTTCAATTTCGCCGACGGAACGTATCAATGTGACTTCGACGTCGACAACACGTCGAGCACTGCACCGGAAGACCTCAGCAATGGCTACGGCTACAACGCTGCGATGGGAGCGCAGCTACTGCACTGCAAAGGTCCGGCGAAAACGAGCGAGGCATTCGTGGTCGGCAAGAACCCGGATTCCGGCATAGGCGTGAACTTGGGATTCCACAAAGTCGTGGCCGGGCGGGCGGTTGCGCACTCCATGGCCACCAGGTGGACATACGACACGATGATGAACGCTCAGTATTTCAGCCTCAGCGTATCGAGCGATCCCGTCGAGTACGTCGGCTATTGTTCGGGCGCCAATTAGTCAGAATGCGTGCTCGTGCCGGGGACAGATGTTGCGCAAGATCCATTCGTCCGTCTCGGCATGCCCGGTCGCATAGCAATTCGCGAAGACGTCCGGCTCGCCGCTGCAATACCACACGAGGTTGTGGCGGCAACCGGGAAGCAATTCCTCGCGCTCATCGGCGGGACGGTGAACGAGCACCACTTCATCGCGCTGTTCGGATGACGGCGCCGCTTCCGCCTCGGAATCGCGCAGGTTACCCTGCGCGCTCGGCTCACCGAGCACCGCGCTGAGGGCCGCTCGCGTATAGAGCGTCATCGACCCGCTGCCTCAGACGTAGTCCCGCAGGGTTAGGGTGACCGTGCGGGTGGTGCCGTCCTTGGCGCTCAGGCCGAGGCTCAGCGCCGTTCCGGGCGTGCCCAGGAAGGCCGCGCGCACCGCGCCGACCCCGGCCGGGGCGCTGCCGTTCAGCGTGGCGATGACGTCCCCGCGGGCCAGGCCGGCCGCGGCGGCGGGGGTGCCGGGGCGGACGTCGGCCACCACGACCTTGCCGGCCTGGCCGACGACGAAGGCGCCCGAGCGGTCGTAGCCGTCGCGGGCGGCGAACGCGCGGCCCGGCGCCAAGCCCATCGTCTGGTGCGGGTAGTCGAAGGTGACCGCGAAGCGCTTGAACACGCCCGCGCCGATGTTGCCGCTCACGAACGGGTCGGCGAACGCGCCCTGGGTCTGCGTGCTCAGGTCCGCCACGACGTCGGGGATGGTGAAGCCGCCGAAGGCGAGCGTGGTGCGCCCCAGCCGGCCCAGCGACGGTCCGCCGACGCCGAAGCCGTTGGCTCCGACCGCGGTCGCGTTGGGCGGCACGATCGCCGGATGGGCCGCGATGAAGGGCGAGGTCACGCTCAGGCTGGCCCGGCTGCCGGTGTCGATCGTGCAGGTGCCGGGCACGCCCCCGATCGCGCACGCGATCATCGGCTGCGTGCTGTTGAACGTGAACGGAATCACCGTGCCGCGCGGTGGGCCGGCCGCGCCCGGCGTGGCGAGCACGATCCGCCGGCCGTCGTAGTCGAAGGTCGTGACGAAGCGCGCCAGCACCTCGAACCCGATCAGCCCGTCGACCGGCTTGCTTCCGCCCGCGCCGAAGCCCGCCCGCACCGGCGCGAGCAGGAAGCTCTGGTGACGCAGCGTCGCGCCGCCCACGCCCAGCGCCTCGACCGTCGCGAACTGGAACGCCTCGCTGCCCGAGCCGACGCCGGTGCCGTTGATGCCGCCGCTGGGCGCGATCCCGAGCTGCTTGGCGACGTCCGCGTCGAGCAAGTTCTGCCCGCCGCTGTCGAACAGGAACGTGAACGGTCCTTTGCCGTCGATGGTCACCGGCAGCGCGACGTGGTTGTCGACCAGCTCGAACGGGATCGTCGTGCTCGTGCCGTTCGCGATCGCGGCGTCGTGCACGTCGCTGACCGGGCGGCGCAGCATCCCGGCCGCGGCCGGGCTGTCGGCCTCCGCCGAGCTCGCGACGAAGCTCGACGTGCTCTGCTCGCTCTCGACGCTCTGCGCGAACGGAACCTGCAGCCCGTTCACCGGGCGGTAGTCGCTCCAGCGCGTGACGGTCGTGACGCGCCCGATCGGGGTGACGCTGCGCGCGGGCAGGTGGGTGTGCGCGTCCAGCCACAGCTCGAACGGCAGGCTCCCCGGCGGGGTGACCGTCAGGACGTCATATTTCGTGCCCGCGTCGTCGCGCGCGCCGGCGTACGCCACCGCGGCGCCGCCGTGGCCGGGCAGCCAAGGCCCGTAGCGGTTGAGGTAGGCCTGGTCGAGCGCGGCGTCGCGCGCGTCGACGCTGCCGTCGTCGAACACCACCCCACCCGCGTCGCGGTTCCAGCTGCGGCTGCCGTCGTAGCCGCCCGCGCCGCTCAGCGGGCCCGCGTCGACGTACGCCGCGAAGCTGCCGTCGCGCACATCCTGCCAGGAATCCACCGTGGCCGGCACGCCGGCGACCTTGCCGCTCCCGCGCAAGTGCAGGGTGCGCACCCGCGCCAGCGCACCGACCCCGAGCGCGGCGGCCGACACTTGCAGCACGCGCTCCGCGCGCGGGTCGTCGGCCGCCCGCCCCGGCAGCGGAACGGCCGCGGCGACGAGCGCCAGCACGGCAACGGGCACGGCGAAACGCGCGATGGGCGAAGTCCTCATGCCCTCATTACAGGCCGGCTGGCGCGGGTGTTTCATCTTCCCTCTTGACATGCTCTGTTGCTGACCCAATTGCCATGCCCCGCCGCTCGTGGGCTTTGGCTGGGTCTCAAAGGTACCCGCAAGGTCGCTGGACGAGATGATGAGGCTGCTGGCCTGGGTCTACGTCCTAGCTTAAGACGCTTCTGGAGAGTCAGTAGCGTGCGTGCTCCTCCAAGCCGCCCCTTGACCATTCGTGTCTCGGGGAAGTCGAGAATTGACGAGTGAATGATTGGAACGAACGGGATAGTCACTAGGCATGGCCCAAGATGCCCGCTGGTCGCCGTAGCTGGCAAAATAACGACTCCCTTTAAGATCAGACAGACTCAGCAGATGCCTGTAACAACAAAACCTCGACATCAGCAGGATCATACGGGTCAGGCCTGAGTACTAATTCCTTCAAAGCATTGGCGAGTAGGGAGCGCGTCTCAATGACATCTTGCTCCGACACGCGCGCGTCCCTATCACCATGAATAATACGAGATCGAAGACCGTAACTCGTCTTCGCAATCTTGTAAACAGAAGCTCGCCCGCCAGGGTCCTTTCGTGTTACGTCTGCAATCCTGAGAGCGAGGCCCCGCACTAATTCAGAACCGATGCCGAAGAGCGCTTCAAGCCCGATCCAGCAATCTATGAAGCGGTCGTCTCGAGCTAATAACGCGGTTATACAGCCCGCCGACATCATCCGATGAGAAGGAGCGATAATCATTGTTCCGCGAAATCAACCTCTTCCAAGGTCCTTCACTCCTCACAGCGGACAGCAACACGGCGAATTGGGGTGAGGCCTTGATGGCGATTTCCCCACCGTTACTAATCTTATAAGCAGGACCCTCAATTATGTGGCTACCATCAATGGGCTGCGGCGCTGCATAACGATGTGAAAAGCCAGGTATTGGAAGGGCAAGCTCCGAGTGATGCGCTGCGATCTCAAAGAGATCGTGGAATAACTTCTTAGCCTCAGTTGATAACAGGAACGACATGCTACGCAGAATAGTCTTCAGTACGGCTATATTCGCGAAACCTAAAAATTTCTCCGAAGTGCATACTGTACCGTCATAAATTGCTTGGTTGTTGTACTGAGGGGTACTCGCTGGTCTCGAAGGTGCCGGTCGGCTCGCTGAAGGGGATGACGCCGCTGCTGCGCTGGACCTGCGCGCCCAGCGCCGAGAGGGTTTCCTCGAGCCGCTCGTAGCCGCGGTCGATGTACTCCAGGCCGATGATCTCGGTCTCGCCGGCCGCGCACAGGCCAGCCAGCACGAGCGCCGCGCCGGCCCGGATGTCGGGCGCCTCGACCGGCGCGCCGGAGAGCTGCGCCACGCCCTTGACCAAGGCGGTGTTGTTGGCCGTCGCGACGCGCACGTCGGCGCCCATGCGGACCAGCTCGTTGACGTACGAGAAGCGGGCGTTGAAGATCGACTCCTCGACCACGCTCACCCCCGGCACCGTGCACAGGTAGGCCAGCATCTGCGGCTGGAGGTCGGTCGGAAAGCCGGGGTGCGGCGCGGTCACGATGTCGGTCCCGCCCTTGACCGGCGCGCCCTGCACGCGGACCCAGTCGTCGCCGCTGGTGACCTTCACCCCGCACTCGCCCAGCGAGAACTGCAGCGCGGCCAGGTCGTCGGGACGGGTGTTCTTGACCGTCACGTCGCCGCGGGTGATCGCGCCGGCCAGCATCAGCGTGCCGGTCGCGATGCGGTCGGCCACGATCGAGTACTCGACCCCGTGCAGCTCCTTGACGCCCGTGATGCGCAGCGTGTCGCCGCCCTGGCCCGCGATGCGCCCGCCCATGGCGTTGAGGAAGTTGGCCAGGTCGACCACCTCGGGCTCCATCGCGGCGTTGCGCACGATGGTGTCGCCCTCCGCGGTGACCGCGGCCAGCATGGCGTTCTTGGTCGCGCCGACCGAGGGCATGCGAAACTCGATCTCGCCCCCGCTCAGCCGGCCGCCCTTGGCGCTGGCGATCAGGTAGCCGTGCGCGACCGAGACCTCGGCGGCCAGCCCGCGGAAGGCCTGCTCGTGCAGGTCGGTCGCGCGCGTGCCCAGCACGCAGCCGCCCGGCAGCGGCACCTCGGCCCGGCCGAAGCGCCCCAGCAGCGGGCCGCACAGGTCGAACGAGGCGGCCAGCTTGCGCACCAGCGCGTAGGGCGCGCGGTGGCGGTTGACGTTGGAGGCGTCGATCGTGATCGTGTTGCGCCCGTCGAGCGAGAGCCGCGCGCCGAGCGCCTCGAGCAGCGACCACATCACCGAGACGTCGGTGATGCGCGGCACGCGGTGCAGCGTCACCTTGCCGCGCGCCAGGAGCGCGGCGGCCATGATCGGGAGCGCGGCGTTCTTGGCGCCTTGGACCTCGACGCTGCCGTCGAGCCGCGCGCCGCCGACGACGCGCAGGGTGGTATCGAGCCGGTCGAGGACGTTCATGAAGCGCTCCCTTCGACGAGCGGTGACAAGGCGATGGTTTCGCCGTCGTGCCCGCCCCCGGTGAAGCTGGCGTGGAGCGCGCCGGCGGCGTCGATGCCGAGCTGGACGGTGAACGCGCGGCTGCCGTCGACCTCGCGCAGGCGCGCCCGCGCGCTCTCGGACTGCCCGCTGTAGCGGGCCCCGTCCACGTCGACGCAGCGGATGTTCCCGTCCGCGGCGATCCCGATGACCAGCGAGCCCTCGCCGACCCGCCCGCGCAGCACCTGCGTGCCCTCGTCGCCGCCCTCGAACACGAAGGGCGGCACCGCGGGCGCCGGGCGCTCGGCATACGCCGGCGGCGGCCCGAACAGCGGTGCCGGCCGCGGCTC
>JASLGJ010000424.1 GCA_030150085.1 Candidatus Elarobacter sp.
GCCGCACGTCATCACGCCCTCGGCGCGCCTGCAGCTCGTCGGCTGGTGGGAGACGACCGTGTTCCTCGCCAACGCGGTGATCTTCATCCTGCTCGGGCTGCAGCTGCACGAGGTGGTGGCGGAAGCGCTCGCGCACGGCCACCCCTGGCCGCAGCTGCTCCTGGTTGCCGCGGCGGTCAACGCGGCGGTGGTGATCGTGCGCTTCGGCTGGGTCTACGGGCAGGCCGCGCTGGCGCGCGCGCTCGGCTTCGCCGACGAGACGCAGGACCGGTGGAAGCACCTGCTCGTCGTGACGTTCAGCGGGCTGCGCGGGGCGGTGTCGCTGGCCGCGGCGCTGGCGCTGCCCATGACGACCCGCGCGGGGACGCGCTTCCCCGAGCGCGACCTGATCGTGTTCGTCACCTTCACGGTGATCCTGGGCTCGCTGGTGGTGGGCGGCCTGTCGCTGCCCAGCGTGATCGCGCGCCTGCGCATCCCCAGCGACGACAGCGAGGAGCAGGAGGTGCGGCGCGCGCTGCTGGCCGCGACGCGAGCCGCGCTGCGCCGCCTGGACGAGCTGGAGCGGGAGCACCGCGTCACGCCGCGCCGGGCCGCGGAGCTGCGCGAGCGCTACGAGGACATGCAGCGGCGCTACGAGAGCGGCGGGGCGAAGGAGGGCGAGGTGCTGGCGCGCTACGCGGTCGAGCTGGAGCTGCTCGAAGCCGAGCGCGCGGCGATCCTCGAGCTGCGCCGCCGGGGCGAGATCGAGAACAAGGTCATGCGCCGCCTGCAGCTCACCCTCGACATCGCCGAGACCGAGCTGCAGCGCTTCGCCGGCGACCTCGAGGACATCACCGAGGAAGACTCCGAGCTGGCTACGTCGCCGCCGGAGCCGCGGTCGCGTCGTCCAGCAGAACCGTGAGCCGCTTGCGGCGCCACACGCCGAAGTAGTAGCTGGACTGGAAGGCCAGGCTGGCGCAGAACGCGACCGGGTAGGCGAACCACACCCCGCGCAGCCCGTAGTGCGGCGCCAGCGCGTAGGCCACCGGCACCTCGATGCCCCAGATCGCGGCGATCGAGAGCAGGGTCGGCCAGAGCACCGTGCCGCTGGAACGCATCAGGCCCGAGAGCACGCTCGAGGTGCCGAAGATGACGTAGCTCCAGAGCGTGATCGCGAGCAGGTCGTGGGCCAGCGCCAGGACCCGCTCCTCGACGATGAACAGGCGCAGGATCGCGCCCGCGAAGAGGTAGCCCAGCGTGATGAGGATGCCCCCGATGACCCAGTTGAGCCCCACCCCGGCGCGCGCGATCCGGCGCAGCCGGTCGAAGCGCCGCGCGCCGATCGACTGCGCGCCGAAGATCGAGGCCGCGATGCCGATCGAGATCGCCGGGAACTGCACGTAGGAGACGATCTGGTTGACCGCGCCGTACGCCGCGGTGGCGTCGGAGCCGAAGCGGTTGACCAGCGAGATGACCGCGATCTCGGCCAGCGAGATCATCACGAACTGGATCCCGGTCGGGATGCCGATGCGCACCAGCGTGGCCAGCAGCTTGGCCTCCAGGCGCATGCTGCGCGCGATCGCGCGCCCGAAGGCGAGCGGATTGCGTTCGCGCGCCAGCGCGGCGAGCTGGTAGGCCAGGCCCAGCGCGCTGGCGCTGAGGTTGGCGAGGGCGGCGCTGCTGACGCCCAGCTGCGGCAGCCCGAACCAGCCCCGGATCAGCATCGGCGTGATGACCAGGTTGGCCGCGGTGCTGACGATCAGCGCGACGAACGGGGTGACCGAGTCGCCGGTGCCGCGCACGAACGTGGTGTAGGCCAGGTAGACGAAGATCAGCGGCAGACCGGCGAAGGTGACCCGCGCGTACGCCGTCGCGTCGGCGAAGATGTCGGCCGGGGTGCCGATCAGGTGCAGGAGCTGCGGCGCGAAGACCACGCCCAGGATGCCGACGACGAAGCCGCTGACCAGCGCCAGGGTGAGCGTCGTGCCGGCGACCGCCTTCAGGCGCGCGTCGTCCTTGGCCCCGTAGGCCTGTCCGATCAGCACCGAGCTGGCGCTCGAGATGCCGATGAAGAACGCGATCATGAAGAACACGACCGGAAAGAACCCGGCCGCCGCGGCCAGCGCCTTGACGCCGATCAGCCGCCCCAGGTAGATGCTGTTGAGCGTCGCCGAGGCCGACTGCAGCACGTTGCTGAGCATCAGCGGAACGAGGAAGACGAGCATCGAGCGCCAGATCGGCTTCGAGTCGTCGATGACGGGTCCGCGGCGCTGCATCGGTGCAGGTATGCTCGCCCCGGGAGCCGGACCCTCTCGGAGCGCCAGGACCGGCCGCGCGGCGCGCCGCAGGTTTCCCGCCGCCCCCGCGCCGCCCGAACGAGGCCGCCCGCTTGCCCGACCGCTCGACGATCCTGTACGTCACCGATCTCGCCTACCAAGCGCCCGCGCGGCGCTACTGCGACGAGGACATCTACCTCTCGGAGCGGCTGCGCGAGGCGTTCGCCGTCGCGCTCTGCCACCCGCGCGAGGCGGCGCGGCTGATGGACGCCTTCGACGCGGTCGTGATCCGCAACTGCGGCCCGGGCGTGCAGTACCAGCCCGCGTACGCCGCCCTGCGCGAGCGCGCGCTGGCGACCGGCGCGCGGGTGTACAACGCGCTGACCGGCAAGGCCGACATGGCGGGCAAGCAGTACCTGCTCGACCTGTTCGCGCGCGGCTATCCCGTCATCCCCACGGTCGAGCGGCTGGCGGACGTGGCGCGCTTGCCGCGCGCGGAGCGCTACGTCGTCAAGCCCAAGGACGGCTGCGACTCGATGGGGCTGGAGTTCGTGGCGCGCGCGGAGCTGGCGGAGCGCGATCTGACCGGCCTGCTGGTCCAGCCGCTGGTCGACTTCGCGTACGAGGTGTCGTTCTATTTCGTCGACGGCGTGCTGCAGTACGCGCTGCGCACCCCGGACACGGGTGAGCGCTGGAAGCTCGAGCGCTACGAGCCCGGCGCCGCCGACGTCGCGTTCGCGCGCCGCTTCGTGGCCTGGAACGCGCTCGCGCACGGCATCCAGCGCGTCGACGCCTGCCGCACCCGCGAAGGCGAGCTGCTGCTGGTCGAAGTCGAGGACCACAACCCGTACCTGTCGCTGGACCTGCTCGACGACGCCACGCGCGAGGCGTTCGTGGCGAACCTGAAGGCGGCGCTGCGGCGGCTGCTCGCGCAGCGCTCAGCGCCGCGGCGCAGCCCGGGAAGCCCGCGCCCGCTCGGCGAACTGCGCGGCGCGGCGGGCGATTAGCTCAGTGGGAGAGCGGCTCCTTTACACGGAGATGGTCGGGGGTTCGAATCCCTCATCGCCCAGATGCGCGAAGCGAGATAGCGAACGCGCCGTTCACCGGCGCGGCAGAACAGTTCGTTTTGCCCAAAATGCGCGCGAATCCGAGTTATGTACCAGCCATCCTCTCGCCGGGCCGAGGCGTTGACTGGCGCAGGACGGAGTGCTACGCTCCTTGCTACCTTCAGCACTCCGAGCGTTTCTCGGACTTCCCGTGGGAGGTTGCCGACAGGTAGGGTTTCGGGATTCGATTTTTCTGGTCCCTGCGTGGGAGTCCTCACGGCCGCGTGCGCTCCGCGCACGCGGCTAGCATTTCGAGCACTCGCACTTCCACTACCGAACGGCACGACACATGTCAGCGTCACACCGTAAAAGGCACAGGCACATGACAGCACAAGCGGATTCCGGAGAGCCGACCGCCGCTTCGACGGAGGCCGCAGCCGCCACCGACGAGACGACCGGCGCCACGACGACCGCGTCCAACGGCGACGGCAGCTCGCGCCCGCGCGCGACGCCGTTCCGCACGGCGGCGGCCGATCTGGGCGGGCGCGCGAACCAGGTCTACGGCGACTACCAGGCCGCCCTGGCCAAGCTGCAGCGCGACGCGGCGGACCGCCAGAACGCGGCCGGCGCGACCTACGCCAAGGCCGTCGCGGCCGCGCAGACGGACAACTCCAAGGTGGCGCGCGACGCCTACCTGGAGTACGTCAAGGAGTACCACCGCGCGCAAGTCGACCCCGAAGCCGCGTCGGGAGCCGACCTGTACCAGGCGCAGTCCGCGTACCAGGAGGCGAACCAGGCCGCCAACCAGGCCACGCAGGAGGCCGTGAACGCGGCCAACCAGGCCTACGCCGAGGAGATGCAGGCGATCCAGGACGATCTGCGCGCCGCCTGGGACGCCGCCTACGCCGACTACGTCGAGGCGCTGCACGAGAGCTTGACCTCGGCCGACCCGGCGGCGCTCGACGCCGCGACGCTGAACTCGATCGCGCAGAGCATGATGTACGCCGCCGCCTCCGCGACGTCGTGCGGGCCCGCCCGAGCGAGCTGAGGTCCCGCATCGAAGCTGCCGCTCGACTCAGACCGCGTTTGACGTGACACCCGATTTCACGGAGCGGGTCCGTGCGATCCCAGCGCAGCGCCTCGACCTGCTGCTGCGCCGCTTGAACGCCCTGCGACCGGCTCCGGCCGCGGGCGTTTCGGCTGCGCCCGAACCGGCGCCGAGCGGGCCGCCGCACGGCACCTGGCTTCCCGAGCCGGTTCTCGTGCCGCTGCGCCTGTTCGGCGCGCTCGACGATGCCGCGCTGCGGGACGCGCTCGGCGTCCTGGACGCGCCCGCGCCGCAGGTCCTGGACTTCAGGGAGCGACCGCTCGACGAGCGGTACGGGGAAGCCTTGCGCGCGGCCGCCGCGGACGCCGCCGGAGACGCCCCGCTCCGTGCCGCGCTCGCCCGCCTGGACGACGCCGAGCACCTCCTGGTGCTCGTTCTGCGTGCGCCCGCCGACGCAGCGCCGAGCGCGCTCGCGGCCCGCCTGCGGGCGCGCTACGACGAGCTCGCGCGCCGCCCGCCGGCGCAACCATCCGAAACTCCGGCGCGCGAGCCCGCGCGCGGCGCGCTTCCCGCGCCGAGCGCCGAGGACTTGCTGGCGGAAGTCGAATCATTTTCCGATGCGGACGTCGAACTGCTGCTCGGGCAGCTCGAGTCCGGCGCCGACCTCCAGCCGGCGCGGGCCGCGAGCGCCCCGGTCGACCCGGCGAGCGCCGAAGCGCTGCTGGCCGAGCTCGACCAGCTCGCCGACGACGACGTCGACGCCCTCCTCCGCCAGCTCTCCGACGTGTGACCATGTCTGAAACGATTCCAAGTACCGGCCTCACCAACGCGGGGATGACCCCGGAGGAAAAGCGCGAGCTGCTGGCGCGGCTGCTCAAGGAGAAGGTGCGCTGCTCGCGGCCCTATCCGATGTCGTTCGCGCAGGAGCGGCTGTGGATCATCGACCAGTTCGATCCCGGCCCGGTCTACAACATCCCGTTCCAGATCCGCTTTCCGGGCGCGGTCGACGAAGCCGCGCTGCGCAAGGCGCTGACCGAGGTGGTGCGCCGCCACGAAGCGCTGCGCACGACGTTCCACACCGAGAACGAGGTCTCGGTCCAGCGCATCCACCCGTCCAAGCCGTTCGAGCTGCCGGTGGCCGACCTGAGCGCCATGCCGCCCGCGCTGCGCGACGCCGAGACGTCCCGCCTGGCGCTGCAGGAGAACGTCTACCGCTTCAACTTGAGCGAAGGGCCGCTGTTCCGCGCCCTGCTGGTGAAGCTGCACGAGTACGACAGCGTGCTGCTGCTGACCATGCACCACATCGTCTCGGACGGCTGGTCGATGGGCGTGCTGATGCGCGAGATCGGCGCGCTCTACGCCGCCTTCGCGGCCGGCCAGCCCTCGCCGCTGCCCGAGCTGAGCCTGCAGTACGCCGACTTTGCGATCCAGCAGCGCGAGTATCTCTCCAGCGACGTGCTGGCGCGCCACCTCGACTACTGGAAGGGCCAGCTCGGCGGCGCGCCCGACGTGCTCGAGCTGCCGACCGACCGCGTGCGCCCGCGCATCCAGACCTTCAACGGCGCCTGGCAGTCGTTCGTGATCGGCGGCAAGACCACGGCCGGCCTGCAGCGCATCTGCCGGCGCGAGCGCGTCACGCTGTTCATGACGCTGCTGGCGGCGTTCAAGATCCTGCTGGCCCGCTACACCGGCCAGACCGACGTCGTGGTCGGCACCCCGATCGCCAACCGCAACCGGGCCGAGACCGAGGCCCTGATCGGGTTCTTCGTCAACACGCTGGTGCTGCGCACCGACCTCTCCGGCGACGCCACCGCGCTCGACGTGATCCGGCGCGTGCGCGAGGTGACGCTCGAGGCGTACGAGCACCAGGACCTGCCGTTCGAGAAGATCGTCGAGGAGCTGCAGCCCGACCGCGACCTGAGCCACAGCCCGCTCTTCCAAGTGATGTTCGCGCTGCAGAACGCGCCCGGGGGCCAGCAGGGCGCCGGCGCGACGGTGCCCGAGCCGGCCGACGACGAGCCGCTCCCGCAGCCCTATCCGGGCAGCGCGAAGTTCGACCTCACCCTCTCGCTGACCGAGGTCGGCGACGGCCTGAGCGCGAGCCTGGAGTACAACACCGACCTCTTCGAGCACGCGACGATCGGGCGCATGGCGGGGCACTTTCGCACCCTGCTGGCCTCGATCGCGGCCGATCCCGAGCGGCGCATCGACGAGCTGCCGATGCTCACCCCGGCCGAGCGCGCGGAGGTGCTGTACGAGCACAACCACACCGCCGCGGACGTTCCCGAGGTCTGCCTGCACGAGCTGTTCGAGGCTCAGGCGGACCGCACGCCCGACGCGACCGCGCTGGTGTTCGGCGGCGAGCGCCTGACCTACCGCGAGCTCGACCGGCGCGCCAACCAGCTCGCGCACCACCTGATCGGGCTGGGCGTGGGACCCGGGGCGCGGGTCGGCATCTGCATGGAACGCGCGCTGGAGATGGTGGTCGGGATCCTGGGCACGTTCAAGGCCGGCGCGGCCTACGTGCCGCTCGACCCGACCCACCCCCGCGACCGGCTGGCGTTCCTGATCGAGGACATGCGCGCGCCGGTGCTGCTCGCGCTCGCCCGCGACGCGGCCGACATCCCCGCCGCCGGCGCGCAGATCCTGCGCCTGGACGCCGACTGGCCGCGCATCGCCGCCGAGGACGAGAGCCGCCCGCGCACGGCCGTCACGCCCGACGACCTGGCGGTGGTGTTCTACACCTCGGGCTCGACCGGCAAGCCCAAGGGCACGCTCGGCCACGGGCGCGGCTACGTCAACCTGATCCGCTACTTCGTGCGGACCTGCGGGATCGACGAGACCTCGCGCGGCATCCTGATGACCCCGTTCACCTTCGACGCCTCGTTCAAGGCGCTCATGGCGCCGCTGACGGTGGGCGGCACGCTGATCCTGGCCGACGACTTCCGGCACGACATGCAGGTCCTGATCGACTGCATCGCGCGCGAGCGGGCCACGGTGAGCTTCATCAACCCCAGCCTGCTGTACGCGCTGATCGAAGCGACGCGGGGCGAGGGCTACCGCAGCCTGTCCAGCCTGCGCGCGCTGTACTTCGGCGGCGAGCCCAGCGACCCGCACCGCTTCCGCGAGTGGGTCGCCAGCCCCAGCTACGACTGCCGCATGATCCACGAGTACGGCCCGGCCGAGTGCTCCGACGCGGTCAGCACGCACCCGGCCAGCCGCGAGGAGTTGCTCGAAGCGGACTGGCTGTCGCTGGGCACGCCGGTCGACAACGGAAAGCTCTACGTCCTCAACGGCGCGCTCGAGCCGCAGCCGCTCGGCGTGCCGGGCGAGATCTACATCGGCGGGCTGTGCGTGACGTGGGGCTACCTGGAGCGGCCCGGGCTGACCGCGGAGCGCTTCGTGCCCGACCCCTACGACCCGGGCGGGCGGCTCTACCGCACCGGCGACCGCGCGCGCCGGCTGCCCGGCGGCGCGCTGCAGTTCCTGGGCCGGACCGACAACCAGGTCAAGCTGCGCGGCATTCGGATCGAGCTGGGCGAGATCGAGGCCGCGCTCAACCGCCACGAGCGGGTGGGTCAGACGATCGTGCTGGCGCGCGCCGACGGCGCGGGCGACAAGCGCATCGTGGCCTACGTCGTCTCCGCCGACGGCGCGCCGCTCGACGAGGACGCGCTGCGCTCGCACGTCCGCAACCAGCTCCCCGACTACATGATCCCGGCCACGTTCGTGCAGCTCGAGGCGATGCCGATCTCGCCCAACGGCAAGATCGACCGCGGCGCGCTGCCCTCGCCCGACGAGATCGTGCGCGAGAAGCCGTTCCACGCTCCGCGCACCCCGCTGGAGGAAGTGCTGGCCGGCTTCTGGGCCGACGTGCTGGGC
>JASLGJ010000474.1 GCA_030150085.1 Candidatus Elarobacter sp.
TCGCGCCTCCGCAAGCCCCCAGCCCGCACCGTCCCCGCCCTCGCCCTCCGTAGGTGCAATGTTTCACGATGAACTTTGTGACAGAGTCAGGCTGTCTGGTGCGAAAGTTTAGCGTGAAACTCCGCTCTTGCTACGCCAGGCAGAGCGGGCGCTTTGCCGGAACGCCGTTCTTTCGCGGGAAGCGGAAGCTGGTCGGGGCACGCTTCTCCAAGACCACCAGCCGGCGTTCGCCTCCGAGGGGGCGCTCCTCGACCAGCTCTGCGCCTAGCACGAGGGCTGCATCCGCCACGGCGTTGCGCTCGCGCTCGTCGAGGGAACCGCGCTGGAGGAGCGCGCGGCCGCCGATGGCCAGGAACGGGGCGGTGAGCTCGGCCACCGTCGGGGCGCTCGACACGGCGCGGGCGGTGGCGGTCCGGAAGGCTTCGCGGTAGGCCGGGTTGCGGGCGGCGTCCTCGGCGCGTTCGGCGACGGCTTCGCCGTTCAGGCCGAGGGCGGCCAGGGCGGCGGTGAGGAACGTCGCGCGCTTCTTGATCGGTTCGAGGAGGACGACGCGGGCGCCGGTCGCGAGGGCGAGCGGGATGCCGGGGACGCCGTTGCCCGAGCCGACGTCGATCAGGGGGCCGGTGATGTCGTGGCGGAGGGTCAGCGCGTCGAGGAGGTGCTCGGCGAAGGCGGTGCCGTCCTTGGCGCCGGTCAGGTTGAGGCGGCGGTTCGCGTCCAGCACGAGCGCGGCGTACACCGCGAGCTGCCCGGCCAGCGGTTCGTCCACGCCCGCAGCGGTGAGAGCGGCCAGCGCGGCGGGGTCGGGGAGCGGCACGGCACGGCTCACGCCGGGGCGGTGGCGTGCCGGCGGTGGAGGTGGACGCTCACCAGGGCCAGGTCGGACTGGGTCAGGCCGGGGATGCGGGCGGCGGCGCCCAGCGTGCGGGGGCGGGTGCGGTTCAGCTTCTCGCGGGCTTCGAGCGAGAGCGCGCGGATCGCGCCGTAGTCGAGGTCCGCGGGGAGCGCCACGGCCTCGTCGCGGGCGGCGCGGTCGATCGCGGTCTGCTGGCGGCTGACGTAGCCGGCCATCTTGAGCTCGATCTCGACCCGGGCCGCGATCTCGGGGTCGGTGCCGGGCGGGAAGCGGTCGAGCACGTCCGCGACGGTCAGGTCCGGGCGGCGCAGGGCATCGGCCAGCGTAGCGCCTTGGGGCAGACGGGCCGGCGGGATTGGGACCAAGTCGGACGAGTTCGGGGACGGCGAAGAGCCCCGCGATGCGGACGGAGACACGGAGCGCTCCACCGCGATCGCGCCCAGGCGGGTCTTTTCGACGGCGCGGTGGGCGGCGGCGAGGGCTTCGCGGCGGGCGGTGAAGGCGGCCCAGGTCTCGTCGTCGACCAGGCCGAGATCGCGGCCGAGCGGGGTCAGGCGCTGGTCGGCGTTGTCGTGGCGCAGCACGATGCGGTGCTCGGCCCGCGAGGTCAGCATGCGGTAGGGCTCGTCGACGCCGCGGGTCACCAGGTCGTCGATCAGGACGCCGATGTAGGACGTCTCGCGGCCCAGGCGGAGCGGCTCGCGGCCCTGGGCGCGGCGGGCGGCGTTGATGCCGGCGATCAGGCCTTGCGCGGCGGCTTCCTCGTAGCCGCTGGTGCCGTTGAGCTGCCCGCAGTGGAAGAGGCCGGTCACGCGGCGCGTCTCGAGCGACGGGTCCAATTCCGTCGGCTGGACGAAGTCGTACTCCACCGCGTAGCCGGCGCGCAGCATCCGCACTGCGGCGAAGCCGGGGAGGGTGCGCAGCATGGCGAGCTGGACCTCGGCCGGGAGCGACGTCGAGAAGCCGCCCACGTAGTACGACGGCTCGTCCCAGCCCTCGGGCTCGACGAAGATCTGGTGGGTCGGGTTGTGGGCGAACTTGACGACCTTGTCCTCGATCGAGGGGCAGTAGCGCGGGCCGATCCCGCGGATCAGGTCGAGGCCGTAGAGCGGCGAGCGGTGCAGGTTCTCCCTGACGAGACGATGCGTCTCGTCGTTGGTATCGACGATCCAGCAGGGGAGCTGGGGGCCGGCGAACGCGCGCGGGCCGGTGTAGGAGAAGGGCAGCGGGGTCGCGCTGGGGCGCTGCTCGGCCATCGCGCTGGGGTCGAGGCTGGTCTTGTCGACCCGGGGCGGGGTGCCGGTCTTGAGCCGGCCCAGCGGGAAGCCCAGCCGCGCCAGCGCGCCGGAGAGCCCGAGCGCGGGCGCTTCGCCGAAGCGGCCTTCGGCCCGGACCTCGTCGCCGCGGAAGGTCTTGCCGCCCAGGAACGTGCCCGTCGCGAGCACGACGCCGGGCGCGCGCAGGGTCCGGCCGTCGGCCAGCACCACCCCGCGCACCGCGCCCGCGCGCACGACCAGGTCTTCCGCCATGCCGGCGACGACGGTCAGGTCGGGCTGCGCGGCCAGCATGGCGCCGACCGCGCGGACGTAGCCGGGCTTGTCGGCCAGCGCGCGCAAGGCGCGGACCGAGGGGCCCTTGGACTCGTTGAGCACCCGGGCGTGGAGCGAGACGCGGTCGGTGATGCGCGCCATCGCGCCGCCCAGCGCGTCGATCTCGCGCACGAGCTGGCCCTTCGCGCTCCCGCCGACCGACGGATTGCAGGCCAGCGTGCCGATCCGGGCAGGGTCGCCGGTCACCAGCAGGGTCGGCGCGCCGAGCCGGGCCGCGGCCAGCGCGGCCTCGACCCCGGCGTGGCCGCCCCCGACGACGATCACGGCGGCGTCGTCACCGCCCACGGGCATGCTCATGGAACGCCGCCCATCGTACCACGAGCGCGGAACGCCGGCCACCACCGCCGGGCCGTCGCGTCGAGCGCGTGGAACGGGAAGCGGGCAGCGGCGGTTGTGACCAGCACATGGCCAATCCCGCCCGCCGCCTGCGCACCAATGCCGAGGGCGCGCTCTACGTCGACGCCTCGTGCATCGACTGCGACGCCTGCCGGCAGCTCGCGCCCGCGACCTTCGCCGAGCGGGGCGAGTTCTCGGCGGTCGCCGTGCAGCCGCGCGGTGCGGACGAGCTGGCCGCCGCGCTGCGCGCGCTGGTGGCGTGCCCGGTCGGGGCGATCGGTGACGCCGCGCACCGCCCGGTCGCGCCCGCGGTCGCCGCGTTCCCGCTGCCCGTCGACGGCCCGGTGTCGTACCTCGGCTTCAACTCGCGCGACTCGTACGGCGCGAACGCGTACCTGCTCGAGCACCCGGACGGCAACTGGATGATCGACGCGCCGCGCTGGAACGCCGCGCTCGCGCGCGCCCTCGAAGCGCGCGGCGGCGTGCGCTACGCGTTCCTCACCCACCGCGACGACGTCGCCGACGCGGCGCGCTACGCCGCGCACTTCGGCGCGGCGCGCATCATCCACGCGCGCGACCGCGGCGCGCAGCCCGACGCCGAGATCGTCGTCGACGGCGACGAGCCGACCGCGTTCGGCGACGTCACGGTGATCCCGACGCCGGGGCACACCCGCGGGCACTGCGTGCTGCACCACGGCACCTATCTGTTCAGCGGCGACCACCTGGCCTGGAACCGCGCCCGGCGGCGCTTGAGCGCGCACCGCGACGTGTGCTGGTACGACTGGCGCACCCAGCTGCGCTCGGTGGAGAAGCTGCTCGCGTACGACTTCACCTGGGTGCTGCCCGGCCACGGCGAGCGCGCGCACCTCGATACGGACGCGATGCGCGCGGAGCTGCGCGCGCTCGTCGCGCGCGGCTAGCACGACGGCTCAGGAATAGGCGCAGCACCAAGCTCGTCGGCGGGCTGCGGTGACGTTCAGCGCCGCTCGTCTTCGGCGGATTCTCTTCGCGAGCCGGGCTCGGTTGCGAAACGGACGTAGAGCGCGGCGTCGTCGTAGCCGTGCGGGGCGCGCAGACGCTCGCGCAGCGTGGCCTCGAGGGCGAAGCCGGCGCGCTCGGCGACCGCGCGGCTGGGGCGGTTCTGCAGCGCGGCGAGGATCTCGAGCCGGTGCAGCGCGTAGTCGCCGAAGGCGTAGGCGGCGACGGCTTCGACCGCGCGCGTCATGATGCCGCGCCCGCCGAAGCGCGACGAGAGCCAGTAGCCCAGCGCGCCCACCGCGTGCATGCGCAACACGCTGTGCAGGCCGACCGCGCCGGCGAACGCACCGTTCACGCGGATCGCGAACTCCTCGCCCGCGCCGTTCGCGCGCCGCTCGCGCAGCGAGGCGATGAACGCGCCGACGTTCTCGGGGTCGGGGCGCTCCTTCGCCCACACGAACCAGCGCGCCAAGCGCTCGCGGTCGGCCGCCGCGGCGGCCGCATACTCCGCGGCGGCGGCGGCGGCGAGCGGGGCGAGCGCGATGCCGTCGTCCAGCGCGATCCGCATCAGCACCGCTGCGCGCCGCGCCGGGCGCGTTCCTGCGCCCGCGCGCTACGCCGGCGCGTGCTCCCGCTCGCGCGCGAGCAGCGCGCGCTTGCGCTCGATGCCCCAGCGGTAGCCGGCCAGCTCGCCGTCCTCGCGCACCACGCGGTGGCAGGGGATCGCGACCGCCAGCCGGTTGGCGGCGCAGGCCGCGCCGACCGCCTGCGCGGCGCCGGGGGAACCGACCGCGCGGGCCAGCTCCTTGTAGCTCACCGGCGCGCCGGGGCGCACCGCGCGCAGCGCGTCCCACACCTTGCGCTGGAACGCCGTTCCGCGCACGTCGAGCGCGAGCGCGTCGGGGCGGGCGTTCGCCGGGTCGTCGACCAGCGCCACCACCGCGTGCAGCGCGTCGTGCAGCGCGGCGTCGTCGCGCACCCGCTCGGCGTGCGGGAAGTGGCACGCC
>JASLGJ010000480.1 GCA_030150085.1 Candidatus Elarobacter sp.
CCCAGATCGCGGGCAACGTCGACGCCACCGCGCGCTCGCAGCAGGCCGGCGTCGCGGCCCAGGCCCAGCGCGACCTCGAGACCTACCGCCAGACCCTGCAGAAGCAGGACCAGGCCCAGATCGCGGCCGCCCAGAAGGCGCTCGCCGACCGGGCCGACCGGACCTACCGGGCCAAGGTCGACGAGCTGCAGTCCAAGGAGTCCGCCCTTTCGCTGCGCCTGGCGAACGAGGACGCCGGGCCGCGCCTGGCCCTGCGCACCAAGCTCTCCTCGCTCGCGCTGGACGACGCGGCGCGCGACGAGGCCCAGAAGCAGCTCGCCGCGCTGGACCGCAAGGAAGCCGACGCGGTCGGCGCCCAGCGCAACCAGGACCAGCAGGTCCTGGCCGCCCTGCAGGCCCAGCTCAAGCGCCAGGTCGAGAGCGACATCGCCGGCCAGGTGGGAACCATCCGGCACCGCTCCGAGACCCTGCTGGCGCAGCGCCAGGGGGCGCTGGCCAAGCAAGTCCGCAGCGCCGTCCCGAGCGGCCCGCTGGTCCAGACCACGGTCGTCGCCGGCAAGCCCCAGCAGCAGGTCAACCCGAACCTCCCGCCCGCCCTGCGCTCGCGCATCCAGCAGCTCCACGAGGATTACCAGAAGCGCTTCCAGGACGACGCCAAGACCACCATCGCGGACTTCACCAAGACCCGCCAAGACCTCAGCCGGCGCTACGCCCAGCTGCACGACGTCGACGCCGCCGGCCAGGCCGGCGCGAACGCCCAGATCGGCGCGCTGCGCAAGAAGCGCGCCGACCTCTACGACCAGATCACCGCCCAGATCGACCGCGAGGTGCGGCTGATCGCCCAGCAGCGCGGCGTCGCGGTCGTTCTGTCCAACGTCGTGGCGCCGGTCGACGGGGTCGATCTCACGCCCGACGCCCTCAAGGATATCGAGAGCCTACACGAATGACCACCCCACGCGCGTTCCTCGCCGCGGCGCTCCTGGCGGCGCTGTGCTCCTGCTCGTCGGCGCCCAAGAGCGACATCGGCCTGGTCGACGTCCAGCGCATCATGGCGAACTGGCCCAAGTTCCAGAACTACCAGAACCAGCTCAACAACGACGCGGCGACCGTCGAGCGCTCGACCAAGTCCGCCGCCGAGAAGAACCGCCTGCGCGGCGCGCTCCAGCAGCGCTTCGCCCAGGACCAGACCGAGCTCGCCAACGACGTGAAGGGCGCGGCCCAGCAAGTCGCCGGCGACAAGGGCCTCAAGATGGTGTTCACGCGCCAGTACGTGGGCTACGGCGGGGTCGACATCACCGGCGACGTCGAGAAGATCCTCAAGATCGAGGAGAAGCCGAGCCCCGCCCCGTGATCGGCTTGCTCGCGGAGCTGGCGGAGCGGATCGGCGGGCGGGTCGTCGGCGACGCCGGCTTCGCGGTCGAGCGCATCACCGCGGTCGACGACGCCGACCCCACCACGCTGACCTTCGCGACCGACGCGCGCTACCTGCGCGCGGCGCTGGCCTCCAAGGCCGGGGCCGTGCTGGCCGACGAGGCGCTGCTGGCGGCGGGCGAGACCTATCCCAAGCCCGTCCTGGCCGTGCCCTCGGCCCGGGTCGCGCTGGCCGCGCTGCTCAAGGCGCTCGAGCCCGAGCGCCCCGTCGGCCCCTACATCCACCCGACCGCGGCGGTCCACCCCGAGGCGGTGCTGGGCGAAGCGGTCTGGATCGGGCCGCACGTCAGCGTCGGTCCCGGGGCGCGCGTCGGCGACCGGTCGGTGCTCTACCCCCGCGTCACCATCGCGCCGGGCGCGACGGTCGGCCCGGACGCCTTGCTCCACCCCGGCGCCTTCGTCGCCCCGGGCTGCACGCTCGGCGCGCGGGTGGTGCTCCAGGCCGGCGCGGTGATCGGCGGCGACGGCTTCGGCTGGGCCTTCCAGGATGGCAAGCTCAACAAGATTCCCCAGATCGGGACGGTCGAGCTGGGCGACGACGTCGAGGTCGGCGCGAACTCGTGCATCGACCGCGCGCAGACCGGCGTGACGTCGGTCGGCGAGGGGACCAAGATCGACAACCTGGTCCAGATCGGGCACAACTGCCGGATCGGCAAGCACTGCGCGCTGGCCGCCTTCGTCGGGCTGGCCGGCAGCACGGTCATCGGCGACTACGTCCAGGTCGGCGGGCAGACCAGCTTCAAGGGCCACATCACGGTCGGGAGCCGCTCGGTGATCGCGGGCGGCTCGCACGTCTGGGGCGACGTCGAGGAGGGCTCGTTCCTGAGCGGCCGGCCGGCCCAGAGCCACCGCGACGAGCTGCGCCTCCAGGCGTACATTCGGCGCCTGCCGAAATTGTACGCCAGGGTCGACGATCTCGAGAAGCGCTGAGGGCGAACCGGAAGCTTGCAGTACCAGACGACGTTGCGCGATGCGATCGCTTTCGAAGGCGCCGGTCTCCACACCGGCGCCTCGGCGCGTGTGCGCGTCCGGCCCGCTCCGGCCGGCCACGGGCTGCGCTTCCGCGTCAACGGCGCGGTGGAGTTCCCGGCCCGCGCCGACTACGTGGTCGACACCGCCCGCGCCACGGTCGTGGGGGTCGGCGAGCACCGCGTCTCGACGGTCGAGCACCTGCTCTCGGCCCTGCTGGGGTGCGGGGTCGACAACGCGCTGATCGAGGTCGAGGGCGGCGAGATCCCGGTCGCGGACGGCAGCGCCAAGGTCTTCGCCGACGCGGTCGGCGCGGTCGGCCTGGCGACCTTGCACGAGGCCCGGGTGCGCTGGATCCCGACCGAGCCGCGCGTCTTCCGCGACGGCGACAAGCTGCTGGTGGTCGTCCCGGCGCCGGCCTTCCGGGTCCGCATGACGGTCGACTACGCGCCCCCGATCGGGGCGCAGTACGCCGACGTCGAGATCGAGCCCGAGACCTACCGCGCCCAGGTCGCGCCGAACCGGACCTTCGGCTACTACCACGAGGTGGAGGCCCTGCTCGCGCGCGGCTTGGCGCAGGGCGGCACGCTCGACAACGCGGTGGTGTTCGACAGCGCCGGCCCGATGGGGCCGCTGCGCGCGCCCGACGAGCCGGTCCGCCACAAGGTGCTCGACCTGGTGGGCGACTTCGCGCTGCTGGGGGCATACCCGCAGTGCGAGGTGATCGCCGTCAAGAGCGGGCACAAGCTGCACTGCACCGCGGTGCGCGAGCTCTTGAGCTCGGCGCAGCGCGCCGAGCCGTTCGCGTTTGGGCTGCGCCCGAGCCGCCCCGCGGAGCAATAGGAAACACGACGCACATGCCGATCCTCGACGTGCGCGAGATCATGAAGATCTTGCCGCACCGCTACCCGATGCTGCTGATCGACCGCATCACCGACTTCGAGCCGATGAAGCTGGCGCGCGGCTACAAGAACGTGACCGCCAACGAGCCGATGTTCATGGGCCACTTCCCGGGCAACCCGCTGCTGCCCGGGGTGTACATGATCGAGGCCCTGGCCCAGCTCGGCGGCGCGGCGATCATGCAGCCCGGCGACCTGGCCCGCAAGACGCCCTATCTGGCCGCGGTCGAGAAGGTGAAGTTCCGCCGCCCGGTCGTGCCGGGCGACCGGCTCGACATGGAGGCGCGCGTCACGCGCACCAAGCTCAACATCGGCTGGGTGAGCTGCGAGGGCAGCGTCGACGGCAAGACCTGCGTCACGGGCGAGCTGATGTTCTCGATCTCGGCCGATCCCAGCGCGTTCGCCAACGACGCGACGGTGCTGCACCTGTGATCCACCCCAGCGCGATCGTCCACCCCGGCGCCAAGCTCGGGCGGGGGGTCGAGGTCGGGCCGTTCTGCGTGGTGGGCGAGAACGTCACGCTGGGCGCGCGCGCCAAGCTGCTCGCGCACGTCGTCGTCAACGGCCACACCGCGATCGGCGAGGACACCGTCGTCTACCCGTTCGCCTCGCTGGGCGCGCCCTCGCAGGACCGCAAGGCCGAGGAGGGCGAGCTGGCCTACACCACGATCGGCGCGCGCACCGTGATCCGCGAAGGGGTCACGATCCACCGCGGCACCGCCGAGGCGGGCGGGATCACCGCGGTCGGCGACGACTGCCTGCTGCTGGCGTACACGCACGTCGCGCACAACTGCCAGGTCGGCAACCACGTCACGATGTCGAACATGGCGCAGCTCGCCGGGCACGTCGTGGTCGAGGACCACGCGCTGGTCGGCGCGATGGCGGGCGTGCACCAGTTCGTGCGCATCGGGCGCTACGCGTTCGTGGGCGGCTACACCAAGCTCGTCAGCGACCTGCCGCCCTTTCTGCTCTGCGACGGGAACCCGGCCAAGGTCTACGGGCTCAACGCGGTCGGGCTGCGCCGGGCGGGCTTCTCGCGCGAGACGCTGGCCGAGCTCAAGGACGCCTACAAGACGATCTACCGCTCGGAGCTCAATGTCTCGCAGGCCCTCGGGGTGCTGCGCGAGCGGGTCGCGAGCGACGAAGGCCGCACCCTGCTCGCGTTTCTCGAAGCGCCGTCCGAGCGCGGGATCCTCAAGTAGGCGCGCCGTGAGCGCCTCACCATGAAGGTCTTCTTCAGCACGGGCGAGGCCTCGGGCGAACTGCTGGCGGCCGACCTGCTGGGCGCGCTGCGCGCCCGCACGGCGGTGAGCGCGGAAGCGATCGGCGACGCTCGCCTCGAGCGCGCGGGCGTGCGCATCGTGCAGCGCACGCGCGGCTGGGCGTCGCTGGGGCCGCTGGACGCGCTGCGCAAGATTCCCGGCTTGTGGACGGTGATGGCGCGCACCGCGCTGCGCCTGCGGCGCGACCCGCCCGACCTGGTGGTGCTGGTCGACTTCGGCGCGTTCAACCTGCGCCTGGCGCGCAGCCTGCGGCTGCTGGGCTTCGGCCGGCCGATCGTGTACTACGCGCCGCCCGCGGCCTGGCTCGACAACCCCGCCCGCGCCCGCGCCGTGGCGGGGCTGTGCGACGCGCTGACGCTGTTCCGCCACCAGGCCGAGTTCTACCGCTCGCTGGGCCTGCCGATCGGCTACCTCGGCCACCCGCTGGTCTCGACCGTCGCGCCGCGCCCCGCGCGTTCCGCGCCGCCGCCCGACGGCGGGCACCTCGCGCTGCTGCCCGGCAGCCGCGGCGGCGAGATCGAGCGCCACACGCCGCTGCTGCTCGACGCGCTGGCGCGCGTGCGCGAGCTGCGCCCCCACGTCCGCGCGACGTTCGTCGCCGCCAACGACGACGCGCAGCGCCACATCGAGCACCTGCTGGGATTCCGCTCGCCCCTGCCGGTCACGCTCTCGCGCGACGCGCGCGCGGTGCTGCGCGAAGCCGACGCGGCCGCGGTCGCGTCGGGCACCG
>JASLGJ010000338.1 GCA_030150085.1 Candidatus Elarobacter sp.
CGTGGACGGCGCGGGCAGCGGGCGCAGCGACGGCTTGAGCGCGGGGTGCGGGTCCTCGACCAGCCCGAACAGCGAGGCCTGCCCCATCTCGCGGTCGCGCGCCTCGCGCGCCGCGACCTCGAGCGCGGCGTCGAGCGCGTCGAGCAGCTGGGCGCGATTGCCCGGCAGCGGGTCGAGCGCGCCGCACTTGACCAAGGCCTCGTAGACCTTGCGGTTGGCGGCCTTCACCCCGACCCGCTGGGTCAGGTCGAACAGGTCCACGAACGGTCCGCCCCGCTCGCGCTCCTCCAGGATCGCGCGCACCGCGTTCTCGCCGATGCCCTTGACCGCCGCCAGCCCGAAGCGGATCTGGTCGCCCACCACCGCGAAGTCCACCAGCGAGGCGTTCACGTCGGGCGGCAGCACCGCGATGCCCATCTTCTTCGCCTCGTCGATGTACTCGACGAGCTTGTCGGTCTTGTCGCGCACCGACGACATCAGCGCCGAGAAGTACTGCAGCGGGTAGTTCGCCTTGAGGAACGCTGTCTGGTAGGCGATCCACCCGTACGCCGCCGCGTGCGACTTGTTGAAGCCATAGCCCGCGAACGGCTCGACGAAAGCGAAGATGTCCTCGGCCAGCTTCGTGTCGATCCCGTTGGTCGCCGCACAGCCGTCGATGAACTTCTGGCGGTACACGGGAATCTTGTCCTTCTGCTTCTTCCCCATCACCTTGCGGAGCTCGTCCGCCTGGGCCATGGTGAAGCCGGCCAAATCACGCGCGATCTGCATGATTTGTTCCTGATAGCACGCGATCGAATATGTCTCGGCGAGTATCGGTTCGAGCTTGGGGTGCAGGAAGGTCGGCTTCTTGCGCCCGTGCTTGATGGCGATGTAGTCCGGAATCCAGTCCATCGGCCCGGGGCGGTACAGCGCGACGAGCGCGATGATGTCTTCGAGGCGCGACGGCTTGAGGTCGATGCAGACCCGCTTCATGCCCTCGGACTCGAGCTGGAACACGCCCAGCGTCTCGGCCCGGCTGAGCATGTCGTAGGTCTTCTTGTCGTCGTCGGGGATCTTCGCGAGGTCGAAGTCGGGCGTGACGGTGCGGCGGATCTCGTCCGAGGCGGCCTTCATCACGGTCAGGTTGCGCAGGCCCAGGAAGTCCATCTTGAGCAGGCCGATGCGCTCGACGTCGCTCATCTCGTACTGGGTGTTGACGCCGTTCTCGCCGATCTTCACCAGCGGGACGTGGTCGGTCAGGGGGTGCTTGGAGATCACGACGCCGGCGGCGTGGGTCGAGGCGTTGCGGGCCAGGCCCTCGATCGACTTGGCGGTGTCGAGCAGCGTCCGCATCTGCGGCTCGCGGGCGTAGAGCAGCCCGAGCTCGGGGATCTGCTCGAGCGCCTGCGGGATGGTCAGCCCGCCGGGACCCGAGGGGATCAGCTTGGCGACCCGGTCGACGTCGGTCAGCGGCACGCCCAGCGCGCGCCCGGCGTCGCGCACCGCGGCGCGCGCGGCCATCGTCCCGAAGGTGACGATCTGGGCGACCCGCTCCTTGCCGTACTTCTCCGTGACGTATTTGATGACTTCGTCGCGCCGCTCGACGCAGAAGTCGGTGTCGATGTCCGGCATCGAGATGCGGTCGGGGTTCAGGAAGCGCTCGAAGATCAGGTTGTACTTGAGCGGGTCGAGGTCGGTGATGGTCAGGCAGTAGGCGACCAGCGAGCCGACCGCCGAGCCGCGCCCCGGGCCGACCGGGATGTCGCGGTCGCGCGCGTACTTGATGAAGTCCCACACGATCAGGAAGTACGACGAGAAGCCCATCGAGATGATGACCCCCAGCTCGTACTCCAGCCGCTCGCGCAGCGCCGCGTCGTTCTTCGCCCGCTCCTCGCCGTAGCGCTCGACCAGCCCCTTCTCGCACACCAGGCGCAGGTAGTCGTCGGCCGACATCGCGATCTCGCGCCCGGGCTCGATCTCCGAGCCGGTCGTCTCCGCGCCCGCCACCGCCGCCGCGAACGAGCCGCCCTCGGCCGCGCCGTCGCGCACGGCTCCTCCGCCGGCAGCCGCGCGCGCGCCATTCGCCGGCACCGGCACCGCCTGCGCCAGCACGCCCGCCACGTCCTCGGCCAGGGTCTTGGGCACCGGGTAGTCGGGCAGGTAGAACACCTTCTCGGGGATCGTGATGTCGATCCGCTTGACGATCTCGAGCGTGGTGTCGCAGGCCTCGGGGATGTCGGCGAACAGCTCGCGCATCTCCTCGGCCGACTTGACGTAGAACTGGTCGGAGAAGAACTTCATCCGGCTGGTGTCCGAGACGGTCTTGCCCGTCCCGATGCACAGCAGCACGTCGTGCGCCGGGGCATCGCCCTGGGTCAGGTAGTGCGAGTCGTTGGTGGCGACGATCGGGTAGTTCAGCTCGCGCGCGATCTTGATCAGCCCGTTGTTGATCGCGTCCTCTTCGGGCATGCCGTGGCGCATGATCTCCATGTAGAAGCGGTCGCCGAAGATGTCGTGGAACATCTTGGCGTTGCGCTTGGAGCCCTCGTAGTCGTTCTTGAGCAGCGGTGCGGCGACCAGCGAGCTCATGCAGCCCGAGAGGACGATCAGTCCCTCGTTGTGCTTGGCCAGCAGATCCATGTCGATCCGCGGCTTGTAGTAGTAGCCTTCGAGGAAGCCCTTGGAGATCAGGGTGGTGAGGTTCTTGTAGCCGACGTCGTCGGCGGCGAGCAGCGTGATGTGCGCCTCGTCGCGGACGGTGCGGTCCAAGCGGCCGCGCGGCGCGATGTAGGCCTCGCAGCCGATGATCGGGGTCAGCCCGTGCTTTTTGGCGCTGTCGTAGAAGTTGACCGCGCCGAACATGACGCCGTGATCCGTCAGCGCGATCCCGGGCGCACCCTCGTTTGCCGTTTTTTTACAAAGCGAATCGACCCGGCAAGCGCCGTCGAGCAGCGAGTACTCGCTGTGCACGTGGAGATGGACGAAGGAACTCAACGCAACGCTAACCTTGGGCGGAGGGCCGGCACGGGAAACTCACAGGGTACTTGAGAAGCGAGCCGACACCCTCTGTCGACAACCCACCCGGCGACCAGGAAGTTCTCGCTTCTTCCCGTGCTGACCCCGCCATCCGTGCCCGACGAGCCCCCTCCCCGCGACGAGGAGCTGGCGACGCTGCGCCGCCGCGTCGCCGAGCTCGAAGCGCAGCGCGACGAGTACGCGCAGCAGAACGCCGAGCTGTTCGTCCTGCAGCAGGTCTTCTCGACGATGAACTCCACCCTGGACGTCGACGACATCCTGGCGACGGTCCTGCGCGGGGTCCACGAGGCGCTGCGCTTCGGCCGGGTGGTCCTGTTCGACGTCCGCGACGGGGTGGCGAGCCGGCGCCTGGAGACCGACTCCGCGGGGGCCGTCGTGGCCAGCCCCGACCCCGACGACATGCGCCACACCCTGGCCTTCCTGGCGATGGTGGGCGGGACGTCGGACTTCGCCTTCGGGATCGCCGACGACGGCGACAGCCCGCTGGCCGACGTCGAGGGCACCTACTGCATGCTCCCGCTGATCAGCCGCAACACCGTGCGCGGCATCCTCTACGTCGACCGCCCGCCCTCGACCGAGATCGGCGAGACCCACCTGCGGATGCTGCTCGACTTCGCGGCCCACGCCGCGATCGCGATGGAGAACGCCCGCCTCTACGGCGAGACCAAGCGCCTGCTCGAGGAGACCCAGCGGCTGGCCTCGACCGACCCCCTGACGGGCCTGGCCAACCGGCGCGCCCTGACCGAGCTGCTCGAGCGCGAGCTGCACAACGCCGAGCGCTACGGGGCCCCGCTGGCTTTCCTGATCTTCGACCTGGACGACCTCAAGACGATCAACGACCGCCAGGGCCACGCCGCGGGCGACGAGGCCCTGCGGCAGTTCGCCGACATCATCCGGGCCAACGCCCGGCGGGGCGACATCGCGGCCCGGATCGGGGGCGACGAGTTCGTGCTGGTCATGACCCAGACCGACCGGATCGCGGCCGAGGCCGTCCTGCGCCGCCTCTACGCCACCCTGGAGCGGAGCGGGCTGCGCTCCTCGGGCGGAATCGCGCTCTTCCCCCGCCACGGGGCCGACGGGACGACCCTCTTCGCGGCCGCCGACCGAGCCCTGTACGAGGCCAAGCAAGCGGGCAAGAACCGCTTCCGCTTCGCCCCCGAGCCGGCCTAGCCGTGCGGGCCGCCGTCTCGGCGGGTAGGAGCTACCGAACGAGCGTGCGACGAAGGTGGCTCTCCGCGGAAACGATTTCCGTGTACCATTGTCGGGATACCATGCTTTCCTTGAAGGGGCTCGAGCAGAACACGTGATCAAGCACGACATCGTCGTGATCGGTGGCGGTCTCGCCGGGATGCGCGCGGCCGTGGAGGCCGCGGAGCG
>JASLGJ010000511.1 GCA_030150085.1 Candidatus Elarobacter sp.
GCGCAGAGCGCGCGGCTGGCGAGCTATCACGTCGACCCGGCCAAGATCACGGTGGCCGGCATCTCGTCGGGCGCCTACATGGCGACCCAGCTCCACGTCGCGTACTCCGCGACGTTCAAGGGCGCGGCGATCTTCGCCGGCGGCCCCTACTTCTGCGCGCAGGACAGCCTGAGCGTCGCGCTCTCGAACTGCAGCAACAACTACTACCCGACCAACCTCCCGGTGCTCGAGCAGGACACCGACAACACCGCCTTCTACGGCTACATCGACGCGACGGCGAACCTGCGCGGCCAGAAAGCCTACGTGTTCTCGGGGACCAACGACACGACGGTCTACCCCAGCATCGTGCACGACCTGGTCAGCTACTACCAGCACTACGGGGTGAGCGTCACCTCCAATTTCAGCACCAGCGCGGGGCACGCGTGGATCTCGCCCGACGCCGGCGGCGCCTGCAGCTCCACCGCCAGCCCCTACATGAACAACTGCGGCTTCGACGCCGAGCAGACGCTGCTGACCCTGCTCTACGGCACGCTGGCCGCGCGGCGCAGCGGCGCGCTGACCGGCTCGCTGATCCAGTTCGACCAGAACGAGTTCGTCTACGGCAACGCGCCGGCGTACTCGATGGACAACAACGGCTGGGTGTTCGTGCCGGCGAGCTGCGCGGCGGGCACGACGTGCAAGCTGATCGTCGCGCTGCACGGCTGCAAGCAGGGCTACGCGACGATCGGCAACGCCTTCGTCACCAAGTCGGGCCTGAACGAGTGGGCCGACACGAACAACCTGATCGTGCTCTACCCGCAGGCCATCGCGACCAGCTCCAATCCCAACGGCTGCTGGGACTGGTGGGGCTACGACGGCACCGACTACGCCGCCAAGAGCGGCGTGCAGGCGTCCGCGATCCGCGCGATGGTCTCGCGCCTCTAGTCCTATTCCGCCCGTGCGGCGCCGGGCGCGCCGCACGGGCTCGGCATAACGGGCTAGGCGGCGCCGCCGAGGTAGGCCGCCTGGACCGCCTCGCTGGCCATCAGGGCGCCGCTGGTGTCCTGGTGGACGATCTTGCCGACCTCGAGCACGTAGCCGCGGCTGGCGACCTGGAGCGCCTGGCGCGCGTTCTGCTCGATCAGCAGAATCGTCGTGCCGTTGGCGCTGATCTCGCGGATCACCCCGAAGATGGTCTGCACCAGGATCGGTGAGAGCCCCAGCGACGGCTCGTCGAGCAGCAGCACCGCCGGGCGCGACATCAGCGCGCGCGCCATGGCGAGCATCTGCTGCTCGCCGCCCGACATCGTGCCGGCCTTCTGGTCGATGCGTTCCTTGAGGCGCGGGAAGATCGTCAGCGCACGCTCCATGTCCGAGGCGATCTCGGTCTTGGACTTGCGGGTGTAGGCGCCCAGGTCGAGGTTCTCGCGCACGGTCATGCGCGGGAACACCCGCCGGCCCTCGGGGGAGTGCCCGATCCCCAGCCGCACGATCTCGTCGGGCGAGGTCGCGGTGATGTCCTTGCCGCGGAAGCGGATCGAGCCGGAGGCCGCGCGCACCAGGCCGCTGATCGTGCGCAGGGTGGTCGTCTTGCCGGCCCCGTTGGCGCCGATCAGGGTGACGATCTCGCCCTCGTCGACGGTCAGGCTGATGCCGTCCAGCGCGGTGATGCGCCCGTAGCGCGCGACGATGGAGTCGACTTCGAGCAGCGCCATCAGGCCGGGGCTCCCAGGTAGGCTTCGATCACGTGCGGGTCGTTGCGGACGTCGGCCGGCAGGCCTTCGGCGATCTTCTCGCCGTGGTCGAGCACGGTGATGCGCTCGCTCAGCTCCATCACCAGCCCCATGTCGTGCTCGATCAGGAACACGGTGATGCCGCGGTCGCGGATGCGCCGGATCAGCCCGACCAGATCGGCCTTCTCGCGCGGGTTCATGCCCGCCGCCGGCTCGTCGAGCAGCAGCAGCTGCGGCTCGCTGGCCAGGGCGCGCGCGATCTCCAGCCGGCGCTGGAAGCCGTAGGGCAGGTTGTGCGCGTAGTTGTCGGCGTAGCGCTCGAGCTCGACGAAGCGCAGCAACTCGCGCGCCTTCTCGCGGGCCCGCTTCTCCTCGCCGCGCTGGCGCGGGGTGTGAATCAGCGCGTCGACCAGGTTGGCCTTGAGCCGGGCGTGCTCGCCGGTCATCACGTTGTCCAGCGCCGACATGAACGCGAACAGGCGGATGTTCTGGAAGGTCCGCGCGATCCCCAGCGCGGCCACCGTGGAGGTGGCCAAGCCGGTGATGTCGCGCCCGGCGAAGCTGATCCGCCCCTCGGTCGGCTTGTAGATGCCGGTGACGAGGTTGAAGGCGGTCGACTTGCCGGCCCCGTTGGGGCCGATCATGGCGACGATCGAGCCGGTGTCGATCGTGAAGCTGAGGTTGTTGACCGCGACCAGGCCGCCGAAGCGCTGGGTCACGCCGTTCATCTCGAGCAGCGCCATCAGCTTGCCGCCTTGTTGTACATGGTCTGCTCCTGCGCCGCGGCGGTCGGGTCCTCGTCCTCGGCGTGCAGCTCCGCCGCGCGCTGGCGGCTGGGCAGCAGGCCCTCGGGCCGGAACAGCATCATGATCACCAGGATCACGCCGTAGATCATGAAGCGCGAGTTCGCCAGGTCGATGGTCGAGAAGAATCCGTGCAGCGCGGCCGAGCCGGAGAACGCCGGCGCGACGACGTCGTGCAGGAAGTTGGTGAGCTGCGGCAAGATCAGGCGGTCCAGCGACGAGATCACCAGGCTGCCCAGGATCACGCCCGGGATGTTGCCCATCCCGCCCAGCACCAGCATCGAGAGCACCGCGACGCTGACGTTGAAGCCGAACTGGTCGGGCGAGACGAGCTGCAGCTTGGCCCCGTACGCCACCCCGGCCAAGCCGCTGAACGACGCGCCCAGCGCGAACGCGGCCAGCTTGGTGGTGGTCGTGTTGATGCCCATGTGGGCCGCCGCCAGCTCGTCCTCGCGGATCGCCATCCAGGCCCGGCCCAGGCGGCTCGAGCGCAGGTTGGTCGCGACCACGATCGCCAGCGCGATCAGGGCCAGCATGACGTAGTAGTACGGCAGCACGTTGAAGCCGAAGCGGTAGCCGAAGAACGTCGGCTGGTCGAGCGAGCTGATGCCGTTGGGGCCGCCCGTCCACTGCGAGAGGTTGAGGAACGTCTGGGGCACGATCTCGCCGAAGCCCAGCGTCACGATCGCCAGGTAGTCGCCGCGCAGGCGCAGGGTCGGCGCGCCGAGCAGGATGCCGAAGACGGCCGCGATCCCCGACGCCAGGAAGAGCATCACCCAGAACGGGGTGTGGATCCCGAACTGCGGGCTGGAGAGCATGGCGAACGCGTACGAGCCGATCGCGAAGAAGGCCGCGTAGCCCAGGTCGAGCAGGCCGGCAAAGCCGATCACGATGTTCAGGCCCAGCGCCAGCAGCACGAAGGCGCCGGCATCGGTCAGGAAGTTGGTGAACCCGCCGTTGTTGACCAGCAGCGGCAGGAGCGCCGCCACCACGAACAGGCCGACGGCCTGGACGCGGGAGTTCTTGAGCGCCGCCAGGGGCGCCGACTGCGCGCGGGCCGCCATCAGACTTTGCTCGGCACCGATTCGCCGAGCAGACCGGAGGGGCGGAAGATCAGGACCAGGACCAGGACCGAGAACACCACCACGTTGCTCCACTGGTCGGAGATAAACTGGGTCGTCATCGACTCCACCAGCCCGATCAGGAACCCGCCCAGCATCGCGCCGGCCAGGTTGCCGATCCCGCCCAGCACCGCCGCGGTGAAAGCCTTCAGGCCGGCCGCGAAGCCGTTGAAGAAGTACGTGCTGCCGTAGTACACGCCCGACACGAACCCGGCCGCGCCGGCCAGGGCCGAGCCGATCAGGAACGTCAGCGCGATCGTGGTGTTGATGTTGATCCCCATCAGCTGGGCCGCGTCGCGGTCCTGGGCGGTGGCGCGCATCGCCTTGCCCATCCGGGTGTTGTAGATGAACAGCTGCAGGGCGACCATCATCACGATCGCCAGCACGATCACCAGGACTTGCTTGGCCGCGATCTCGACCGAGCCGAGGTGGAAGCTCGGGTTGGGGATGAACTGCGGCACCGGGATCGGCGCCGGGCCCTTCCAGTACTGCATGATGTTCTCGAGGATGAACGACATGCCGATCGCGGTGATCAGCGGGGCCAGGCGGGGCGCGTTGCGCAGCCGCCGGTAGGCCAGCCGCTCGATGATGACCCCGCTCAGGCCGCACAGCAGCATCGAGACCAAGATCGTCAGCAGGGCGACGCCGAGCAGCGGCAGCCCGTGGAGCTCACCCGAGACGCCGAGCAGCGACAGCGTCGCCAGCGAGAAGAACGTGCCCAGCGTGTAGACGTCGCCGTGCGCGAAGTTGATCAGTTCGATGATCCCGTAGACCATCGTGTAGCCGAGCGCGATCAGCGCGTATATCCCGCCTAGCGAGAGCCCGTTGATCAGCTGTTGGAGAAAAACGTCCAAGCGGGGGCATCTTTCATCGACATCGAGTTACCGGCATCGCGCTTCATGACGCTTGTCGCGGCAGCATTCCCCCCCGCCAGGAATGCAAGAACGGCGAACGCGCGCTCGTTAAAGCGCATTCCAGTACGCCGCGGTCAGACCCCTCCCCTCCAGCCCTGCGCGCTCGATACAAAAAAAGAACCGACGCGCGAGCGCCGGTTCTTTTCGTGTCCGACCGTGCGAACGGTCAGATCAGAGCTGGGCCTGCGCGACGAACGACGGCTTGCCGCTCTTGATCTCGTACAGGCTCAGGATCGGCGCGGTGGTGTCGCCGTTCTTGTCGAAGCCGACCTTGCCGATCGGGGTGTCGAAGTTCGCCGTCGCGGCGACGTTCTTCACGACCTCGGCGCGCGTCGGAACCTTGCCGCCGTCGGCCTTGGAGGCCTTGACGGCCGCGGCGACGATGATCTGGGTCGCGGCGTAGGCGTTGGCGCTGTACGGGCCCGGGTTGGTCTTGAACTTCTTGGCGTAGGCCGCGTTGAAGGCCTTGGCCGTCGCGAGCTTGCTGGTCTCCGGCGCGGCGACCGTGTAGTACGAGTTGTTCGCCATGTCGCCGGTCTCTTTGACGAACTCTTCGTCGCTGATCCCGTCGCCGCCGAAGAACTTGATGTCCTTCATGCCGACGTCGGCCATCTGCTTGCGCAGCAGCCCGCCGCCGCTGGCGGTGGTGCCGCCGTAGAAGATCATGTCGGGGCCCGAGCTGTGGACCTTGGTCAGCAGCGCCTTGAAGTCTTGCTGGCCCTTGGTGATGTGCTCGTGGCCCAGCACCGTGCCGCCGCCCTTCTTGAAGCTCTCTTCGAACACGTCGGCCAGGCCCTTGCCGTACGTCTCGTTGTCGTCGATGATGAAGGCCTTCTTGAGCTTGTACTTGCTCGCGAACTGCGCGCCGGCCGCGCCCTGGCGGTCGTCGGTCGTGCAGACGCGGAAGAAGGTGTTCACGTCGGGGTGCGACGTGCGCAGCTTCTTGGCGTCGTCGCCCTTGGTCAGGCCGGGGTTGGTGACCGAGGCGGAGATCTGGACCAGGCCGGCGTCGTTGGTCAGCGGGATCTCGGCCTTGGCGACGTTCGAGTTGAACGGTCCGACGACGCCGAGCACCGCCGCGTCGGCGATGAAGGTCTTGATGTTCTGCGCGCCCTGCGCGGGGTCGTGCACGCCCTGCACGGCGTCGTCGAGCGCGGACATCTCGAACTTCAGGCCGCCGTTGAGCTTGGGATTGGCGTTGATCTCCTCGAGCGCGAGGATCACGCCGTTGCGGGTCGGGATGCCGTTGGTCGCGTCGGCACCGGACACGGGCATGTCGACGCCGATCTTCACGACGTTTCCGGCCGCCATGGCGGGCGTCGAAACGCCCAGCGTCGAGCTGGCGATGATGCCGAACGCTGCGGCTACGGCGGTGACGAGCGCCGCCGGACGCCTGTGAGTCGAGAGCATAGATTCCCTCCGTACGAATGCGATGAATCCCGGCGCCGCAAAGAGACCCGCGCTGCGCGACACTCGGTTCAGGCGCCGAGTACGCCGGGAGCGGCGGCTTCCCTCCGCCGCGATTGGTTACGGTTTAACGGGGGCCGCGGCCCGGACGTTGCCACTTTCTGTGAAACGTCCGTAAACCGCGGCCCCAGGGGTTCCGCTCCTCTTAGAAGGAGAGGCGCGTCTCGAGGAACAGCGCCTGCCCGTCGTCGCGACGGATCTGGCAGCCGAGGCAGGGGGTCACGACCCGGGCCGTCCCGGTGCCGAACGAGTACGAGTCGATCGGGATCGTCGTGTGCAGCCCGTAGCCCTGGTAGATCAGGCCGATTTGGGCCTTGTCGCTGAAGAAGTGGTGCACGCCGACGTAGCCGATCTTGTAACCGTTCGGGTTGTTGATGAAGAACTGCTGGTAGTCGGGCGTACCCTCGATCTCGGTGTGGACGCTGGTCGAGTTCAGGCCGGCGTAGATGTAGCCGAAGTCGGCGTAGTTGTTGCCGGTCTTGCCGCTGGAACCCAGGGTGCCCTGGCCCCAGAAGGCGTTGGGCTGGTCCCAGTTGCCGCCGCCCAGCGGGTTGTTGCCGAAGCGGTGCAAGAACTCGGCCTTGAGGCCGAAGTACTTGCTGAACGCGTAGCCGGCGTCGATCGAGCCGACCGCGAGGTTGGTCCCGACCGTCTGGTAGCGCAGGGTGGCGGGGTTGAACACGGTCGGGCCGCCGCCGTAGAACGCCAGGTCGTTGATGAAGTTCGCGCCGAGCGTGGCGTTCGTGCCGAGCGTCGTCTGCAGGCGACCGAAGATCGACTGGCTGCTCAGCCCGTTGTAGGGCGCCGCGTTGCCGTTGGAAGCGCGGTTGAAGCTGTAGCCGACGAAGCCGCTCAGCGGGCTGTTCTTGCTGGCGAAGCCGAGCTCGGCGCCGTTGAAGTAGTCCGCGTAGGCCAGGCCGATGTCACCGCCGCCCTCGACGAAGCGGCCCAGGCGAGCGTACAGGCCCGAGGGGTCCTTGTACGCCAGGCTGGCGTAGTTGAGGCGCAGCAGGCCGTTGTTCGGGTACGAGCCCGCGCCCGGGGTGATGCTGCTGGTCGAGTCGCCCAGCGCGCCGCCGTTGCCGACGGTGTTGTCGAGGTAGTAGCGGTCCTCGAGCCGGATCGCGTACGAGACCTTGGGATCGATGTTGCCGCTGAACACCATGCGCAGCGTCTGGTAGCCGGTGCCGTGCGCGTTCTCACCCGAGGTGAGCTGCTGCGGACCGACCCCGTTGTTGGGCCCGACCACCGCCGCGCCGCCGGGCAGCGGAGCGCCGGCCGCGGTGTACGTCGACACGCGGTCGCGGTACGCGCCCGGGGCGCGCAGGAAGTAGTAGAGGTGGAACTGCTGGCGGTCCAGCGCCGCGGTGTTGCTCGCGACCTGGTCCTTGAGGGCGGCGACGTCCTTCTGGACGGCCTTGAGCTGGTCGCCGAACTCCTCGGCCAATCGGCGCACGGCCGCGATGTCGTCGGCGTTGACCTTCTGAGCGGTCTGGACGTCGGCCAAAGCACCTTCAAGCTTCTTGACCGCGCGTGCGACGACCGCCGCCATCTCGTATCGCGTGAGCGGGCGATTGCCCTTGAAATAACCGCCGGGGTAGCCTTGCACGAGCCCGTCGGCCTGCAGCTGCTGCAGGTACTGGTAGGCCCAGTGGTTGGCCGGAACGTCGGAGAACTGGACCACGGTGGGGTTGGCCGGCGCCGTCGCGGGCGCCGGGGTCGCCTGTGCGACGACCGGGTTGTCGGCCGCGAAAGCGGCCATCGGACTCGCCGATAGTGCGACTCCGATCGTGAGTATGGCTGCTAAGCCATTGCGTGAACGCAAGAGATCTTCTCCTTGATCAGAGGGACCGGCAAATACGGCGGCCGCCGTGAAACGTGGGACGAAACGCCGCCGCATGGACCAGCGGCCGCATGGCATAGCCTTGGAGCTATGACAACGGTGAGCCGCCTGCTTCTCCAGGCGAGAAGGAGCTCCCCTCGATCTCCCGTTCGCAAAGTTTCCTTAACGGACACTCGGTGTTCCGCACCATGCGCGCGGTATACAATCGCTGGTCGCGCTCAGGGCTCCGTCACCGCGAACGGCGCGCCGCGCCAGTACCCGTCGGCGTCGAAATCGACCGCGCCGGCCACCGTGTCGAAGCGCCGCCGCGCCAGCGCGCCCGCGATGGCGGTCCGGGTCGTTCCCGCGGCGCGCACGATCTGGGC
>JASLGJ010000555.1 GCA_030150085.1 Candidatus Elarobacter sp.
GAAACACATAAATGAGCCTTCAAATCCCGTCAGCAAATCCTATGTGAGATTGATAAACATGTCCATGTTCCACTTACGGCACCTGCGTGACCCCGAAACTCAAACTGACCATGACCGGGCTGCGCGTTCAGCCAATCCCAGTGGCGCGGAAGCAGGGTCACCTCACGGGCGACCACGCCGAGCTTGGGCCGGCCGCGCCCGCGCGGCCCGCCCGGAGCGACGGACGACGCCGACAGGGCGGCCGGTGAGAGGCGCGCCGCGACGTCGGCCTCGCTGCCGCGGGTGTCGATGTCGATCACGCGGCCGGTGCCGTCGTCGAAGACCAAGAGCGGGCCGGCCGCGCCGGCATCGAGCGCGCGCTTGACCGCGACGGCCACCTCGCGCAGCGGGCCGGCGGCGAGACGGCGGTCGCCGTCGAAGGCGGTGCAGCGGTCGTGGGCGACGTTCGGGGTCTCGGCGGCGGTGTCCATGACCGCCTATTTATACCAGGGTGAAATTACTTCCGTCAATATCACCCGGGTATAAATTTCCGGGAAACCTCGCGCTACGGCTGCGGACCCGCAGTGGCTAAGCCGTAGGGATTGGGGCGACCCCTGCGGCGGCGCCGCACGAACGAACCGAGGAGAGCATGCCGCGGCCGAGGGCGTCGGGGTTTAGAAGACGGTACGGCGGGGACGTATTGGGGCAAAAAGCCTGAGATTTTCGAAATCTCGGCTGGAGGATTCGTTCTGGACGCGCGCATCACGTCGCTCCGCCAGGAGCCGGTACGGCTGCGTTCGTCGCCGGCACTGGCTATTGCCCCGGCAAGCGAGTATGGTGCCACGCATTGGGCGGCGCTGGACCGGCTGTGCATGCGCGTTTTCCGCTCGCCCGAGCTCGGCCCGACGCTGCAGGCGATCGTCGGCGCGGTCGTCCCGGCATTCGCGCAAGCGGCTTACGTCACGCTGGCCGACCCGCGCGAGGACGAGCGCGGTGCGGTGCCCGCGTCCGCCGCCGAGCCGGCCGAACTGAGCTTGCCGCTGGTCGCCGACGGGGCGCCCGTCGGCACGCTGCACCTGCGCGGCGCCGACGCCGCGGACGGGCGCTTCCTGCACGCCGTGGCGGAGCGCTGCGCGCGCGCACTGGCCAACGCCCGCCGCTTCGAGCACGAGCGACACGTCGCGCTGACCTTTCAGAACGCCGCCCTCGTCTCCGAGCTGCCAAACAGTTCGAGCTATCGCTTCGACGCGCTGTACGAGGCCGGGCGGGCCGAGGCGCTGGTCGGCGGCGACTGGTACGACGCCTTCCGGCTGGCCGACGGGCGCTTCGTGATCTCGGTCGGGGACGTCGTGGGCTCGGGCCTGCAGGCGGCGATCGCGATGGTCAACGTGCGCCAGACCGTGCGCGGGGTGGCCCAGGTCCATCCCGACCCGGCGCTCATGCTCGAGGCGGCCGAGCGCACGCTGCGGGCGCAGCACCCCGACCGCTTCGTCACCGCCTTCGTCGGCGTGATCGACCCCGTCACCCAGCAGTGTGCGTACGCCAGCGCCGGCCATCCCGCGCCCTACTTGCGCCTGCCGGACGGCGCGCTGGTGCAGATCCCCGGCGGCGGCGTGCCGCTGGGCCTGGACCTCGCCGCGAGCAGCGACGTGCGGCAGTTCGTCTTCGCGCCCGGCTCGATGCTGGTGCTCTACACCGACGGGCTGATCGAAGCCGGCCGCGACGTGCTCGAAGGCGAGCGGCGGCTGGAGCTGGCGCTTTCCGATCCCGCGCTGCCGCGGCGGGACCGGGTCGCGCAGTACCTCCACGACGCGGTGGTGGGCGACGCCGCGCGCGACGACGTCGCGATCATGGTGGTCAGCGCCGAGAGCGCGGTTCCGGTCCGGCGCTGGCGCTTCGACCCGCAGTGGCCGGACGCGGCGGCGCGCGTGCGCGGCGAGCTGCGCACGGCGCTGGAGCAGACCGCGCTGGAGCCCGCGCGCATCCTCGACGCCGAGCTGGTCTTGGCCGAGCTGATCGGCAACGCGCTGCGCCACGCTCCGGGCACCGTCGAGCTGATCCTCGAAGCGCACGGCGACCGCGCCGTGCTGCACCTGCTCGACAAGGGACCCGGGTTCCAGTTCAGCCCGCGGCTGCCGTCCGACTTGTACAGCGAGTTCGGGCGCGGCCTGTTCCTCATCGCCTGCTTCGCCACCGAGTTCAGCGTCGAGCGCCGGCCCGGTGGCGGCAGCCACGCGCGCATCGCATTCGCCACCCGCCCAGGAGAAAGCCCACCATGACGACCATCGCCACCGACGACCCCAGCGAAGCCGCGCGCCTCGCCGCGGTGCGCCGCTACGACATCCTCGACACGCCGCCCGACGGCGCGTTCGACCGGGTGACGGCACTCGCCGCCAAGATCTTCGACGTGCCGATCGCGCTGGTGACGATCGTCGACCACGACCGCATCTGGTTCAAGTCGCGCCACGGCCTGGACAGCGTGGACCAGATCGGCCGCGATCCCGGGCTGTGCGCTTCGGCCATCCTGGAAGACCGCCCGTACGTGATCGAAGCGGCACGGAACGACGCGCGCACCTTGGCCAACCCGCTCGTGGCCGGCAAGTTCGGGCTGCAGTTCTACGCCGCCGCGCCGCTGCGCACGGGCGACGGCCACCGCCTGGGCACGCTGTGCATCATCGACCGCGAGCCGCGCATGTTCTCGCCCCGCCAGGGCGAGGTGCTGCAAGGACTGGCCGACATCGTGATGGACGAGATGGAGCTGCGCCTCTCGTCGCTGCGCACGCTGCGCGGAGAGCAGGCCGCAACCGGCTAGCCGCGGGAAGGCGCGGCTACGGCGGCGGCGCCGCGCGGACGAGGGCTTCGCCGGTTTGGGCGGCGTGGGCGATTTGGTGGTCGAGCTGGAGACCGGCGCCGTCGGCCAGGCGGGTGAAGTAGTTGAACAGGCCGACGACGTGGATCACCTCGAGCACGGCGTGGTCGTCGAAGCCCAGGCGGCGCAGCGGGGCCCAGTCTTCTTCCACCATCCGGGTCGGGGTGGCGCTGAGCTTTTCCGCGACCTCGCAGAGCGCGCGGGTGCGTTCGGGCAGCGACGGCAGCGCGCGCCAGCGCTTGTGCCTGATCGCCTCGACCAGCTCGGCGTCGGCGGATTCGACACGCAGAAACTCTGCGTGGGACTGCAGTCAATAGTGGCAGTCTTGCGCGGCCGCGGTGACGGCCGCGATCATCTCGCGCTCGGCCCGGGTGAGGAACCCCTCGCCGAACATCACCTCGCGGAACAGCTCGCCCATCTTGGGGCCGATCCGCGGGTGCGCCGCGCGCAGGCGCGACATGCCGGCCACGAAGCCGAAGTCGTAGGGGTTGGGTCTGCCCTGCAGCGCGCGCCGCACGTCGTCCTCGGACGGCAGCGCCACCCAGGCCTCAGGTGGTTGCATGCGGGGGACGATAGCGCGCCGAGCCGGCGGCGCCCTTCGGGCGGTCGGCCCCGGCGCGCAGGGCCTTCAGGCCGGGGCGAGCCCGCGCAGGCGCTCGGCGATCTTCGACTTGAGCACTTTGCCGTAGCCCGACTTGGGCAGCTCGTCCCAGAACGCGACCGCGGCGGGGCGCTTGTAGCGCGCGAGCTTGCCGTCGAGGTGGGCCAGGACGTCGGCCTCCGAGCACTCCGCGCCGGGGCGCTTCACCAGCACCGCGACCCCCGCCTCGCCCCACTTCTCGTGCGGCACGCCGACCACCGCCGCCTCGGCGACCGCGGGGTGGGTGAGCAGCACCTCCTCGATCTCGCGCGGGTAGACGTTCGAGCCGCCCGAGATGTACATGTCGGACGCGCGCCCGGTGATGTAGACGTAGCCGCGCGCGTCGAGGTAGCCGATGTCGCCGGTGCGGAACCAGCCGTCGCGGAAGGCCTTGGCGTTGGCCTCGGGGTCGTCGTGGTAGCCGGCGAACACCGCCGGCCCGCGCACGCACAGCTCGCCCGGCTCGCCGGGCGCGCGCCGTTCGCCGTGCTCGCCGAACGCGGCGATCTCCATGCCGGTGCGGGCGTGGCCGCAGCTTCCCAGCGGGTAGGCCGGGTCGTCCGCGAGCGTGTGGTCGCGCGGCGGGAGCACGGTGATGTTGCCGGTCACCTCGCCCAGGCCGAAGTACTGCACCAGCACGCCGCCGAGCTTGCCCAGCGCGACCTTCTGGTCGGCGCGGTACATCGGCGCGCCCGCGTACACCACGTAGCGCAGCGACGCGTGGTCGCGGCGGTCGGCGGCAGGGTGCTCGACGAGCGCCTTGACGATCGTCGGGACGGCGAACATGTTCGTGACCCGGTGGCGCTCGACGAGCTGCCAGGCCGCCTCGGGGTCGAACGTGTCGCCCGGCATCAGCACGCTGAGCGCGCCCCGCGCGACCTGGGTGAGGGCGTGGATGCCGGCGCCGTGCGAGAGCGGGGCGGCGACCAGCGAGGCGTCGGCCTCGGTCGTGCCCGGCATCAGGTCGCACAGGTGGTTGACGACGACGAACGTCATTTGACCGTGGGTCAGCATCGCCGCCTTGGGCCGGCCCGTCGTGCCCGAGGTGAAGAAAAACCACAGCGGGTCGTCGTACTCGACCGCAGCCGGTTCGGCCGCCGCCGGCTCGGCGCGCGCGAGGTCCAGGCCCGCTGCGACGAGATCTTCGTAGCGAATCTCACCGGAACGCTGCTCGCCACGATACGTTTCACCGGAATGGGTTTCGTCGGAACGGGCGTCTGCGGAGCGGTTTTCGCCGGAACGGTCTTCGCCGACGGCGAGGACGAGCTGCAGCGCGTCGCCCGCGCCTTCGCGCGCCGCGTCCGCGATCTCGCGGAAGGCGGTGTCGTAGAGCAGCACGCGCGGGCGGCTGGACCGGGCGATGTAGGCGACCTCGGGCGCGGCCAGGCGGTAGTTGGTCGGCACCCAGACCGCGCCCAGCCGGAACGCGATCCACATGCTCTCGAACACCGCGTTGGAGTTGCGCGCGTGCACGAGGATGCGGTCGCCCTTGCCGACGCCGCGCGCCCGCAGCGCCGCGACCGCCGTGTCGACCCGCGCTTCGAGCTCGGCCCAGGTCCACGTCCGCTCGCGCCACACCAGCGCCGGGCGCGCGGGGAAGCGGCGCGCGGTCTGGCTCAGCAGCGTGCCGAGGTTCATCACGCTCCGCGTCGCGGGCAGCGTCACGTCACCCGCTCGAGGATGCTGACGTAGTTCGCCACCGCCGCGCCGCCCATGTTGAAGACGCCGGCCAGGCGCGGGTCGGGGAGCTGCATGGGGCCGGCTTCGCCGGTGAGCTGCATGGCGGCGATGGCGTGCATCGACACCCCGGTCGCGCCGATCGGATGGCCCTTGGCCTTGAGCCCGCCCGAGCGGTTGACCGGGAGGCGGCCCTCGCGCTCGGTCCAGCCCTCCTCGATGGCGCGCGCGCCGCGGCCCTCGGGCGCCAGCCCCATCGCCTCGTACTCGATCAGCTCGGCGATGGTGAAGCAGTCGTGCGTCTCGACGAAGCTCAGGTCGTCCAGCCCGACGCCGGCCTCGGCGTAGGCCTTGCGCCAGGCCGCCGCGGCGCCCTCGAACGCGGTCTGGCTGCGCCGGCTCAAGGGCAGGTAGTCGTTGACCTGCACCGCGGCGCGGAAGCGCACCGCGCGGCGCATGCCGCGCGCGGTCTCCTCGTCGGCCAGCACCAGCGCCGCCGCGCCGTCGCTGATCGGCGAGCAGTCGGTGCGGCGCAGCGGCTCGGCCACGTAGGGATTGCTCTCGCCCACCGTGCGGCAGAACTCGTAGCCCAGGTCCCGGCGCAGCTGCGCGTAGGGGTTGTCGACCCCGTTGCGGTGGTTCTTGGCCGCGATGCGCGCCAGCGCGTCGGACTGGTCGCCGTGCCGCGCGAAGTACGCGCCCGCGATCCGGCCGAAGATCCCGGCGAACCCGCCGCTCACCCCCGCCTCCTCGCGCCGGTACGACGCGCCGAGCAGGATGTCGCTCACCTCGGCGACCGACTTGGCGGTCATCTTCTCCGCCCCGACGACCAGCGCGAACCGGCCGCGCTTCGCGGCCAGGTAGTTCAGCCCGGCGTGGAGCGCGGCCGAGCCGGTGGCGCAGGCGTTCTCCAGCCGCGTCGCGGGCGTGAAGCGGAAGCGCGGGTCGGCCTGGGCGATCATGCCCGCGCTGAAGTCCTGCTTGGAGAAGCCGTTGTTCATCACGCCCAGGAAGACCGCGCCGATGTCCTCGGGCGCGAGGCCGGCGTCGGCCACGGCCTGGGTGGCGACGCGCGCGATCAGCGCCTCGACGTCCTCCTCGGGCAGTTTTCCGAACGGCGTGTGCGCCCAGCCCACGATACAGCCAGCCACGGTGGTCTCCTCGGTGTCACGGCAGGTTTTCGCCGGGTTCTCTTGGCGCGCGCGCCCCGGACGCCTCTCGCGGCGCGAGCCGGCGCTCCCGCGCTGATGGCAGGACGCGCCGTTTGGCAAGCGAGCGCGCGGGCAAAGTGAACCCATGACCAGCGGCGATACCAAGCGATGCGACAACCTGGCCTGCCTGTGCGAGGTGCCGCTGACCGAAGCGGTCTGCAACGCCTACTGCGACTCGCCCGAAGGTCGCGATCCCGAGTCGATCGTCTGCGCGTGCGGACACCCGGTGTGCAAGCAGGAC
>JASLGJ010000023.1 GCA_030150085.1 Candidatus Elarobacter sp.
CCGGCCGCGCTCTCAGCCGCCAACGAGGTTGCCGTGCGAGCCTTCGTGGAGGGCGAGATCCGCTTCGGCGACATCGCGCCCTGCATCGAAACCACGCTCGCAGGCGTTGGTACCAGTAACCTGAGCCTCGACGCCGTGCGCAAGGCGGATCGCTCGGCCCGCGCGGCGGCCCGGGCTTTCGTCGCCGCACGAGCCACCGGAGGCGCCCGGAGACCATGAACGCCGAAAAGCTGATTGTCTACCTGCTGATGCTGAGCGTGCTCGTGGTGCTCCACGAGCTGGGCCACTTCATCCTGGCCCGGCGCAACGGCGTCTACGTGACCGACTTCGCGGTCGGGATGGGGCCGACGCTGCTCAAGTGGACCTCGCCCCGCAGCGGGACCCACTACCGCCTCAACGCCTTCCCGATCGGCGGCTACTGCCAGATGAAGGGCGAGGACGGCAAGTCGACCGAGGCCGAGCAGCAGCGCGAGTTCCGCAGCGCCGCCGGCGCCGACCCGGACAGCTTCCAGGCCAAGAGCCCGCTCCAGCGCCTGGCGATCGTGGTCGCCGGGCCGGTGGCCAACTTCATCGTCGCGCTGGTCCTGCTGTTCGCCGCGGGCCTGGTCTTCGGCGTGCCCTCCAGCACGCCCAGCACCACGGTCGGGACGCTGGTGCCCGGCCTGCCGGCCCAGCAAGCGGGCCTGCGCTCGGGCGACCGGATCACCGCCGTCGACGGGGTCCCGATGAACGACGGCGAGCAGCTGATCGGGCTGATCCACCGCTCGGCCGGCAAGCGGCTCCAGCTCGACTACGTGCGCGCCGGGGCGCTCCGCCACGTCGCGGTCACGCCGGTCCTGTCCAGCGCGCCGGGCGGCGGCCCCAAGGAAGGCCACCTCGGTTTCGCGCCCCAGTTCCCGCCCCCGCAGCGGCTGGGCGTGGTCGCGGCCGCGGTCGGCTCCTGGAACCTGTTCAGCAGCGTCGTGGTGGGCTCGGTGAGCACGCTGGCCGGGCTGGTCACCCACCCCGCGCAAGTCGCCGGTCAGCTCCAGGGCCCGATCGGGATGGCCCGCGCCTCGGCCGAGATCCAGGACCTCGGCCCGCTGCCCTTCGTCCAGCTCGCGGCGCTGATCTCGATCTCGCTGGGCATCTTCAACCTGCTCCCGATCCCGGCGCTCGACGGCGGGCGGGGGGTGTTCATCCTGGTCGAGATGCTGCGCGGCCGGCCGGTCGATCCGGAGAAGGAAGCCCTGGTCCACGTCGGCGGCTTCGCGGTCCTGATCGCGCTGATGCTGATGGTCTCCTACCACGACATCGCCAACGCCCTGGCCCACAAGAGCGTGTTCTGATGATCCGGCTGCGACGCAAGGCCAAGGCCGTGCTGCTCGAGAACAAGTCGAGCTGGTCCAAGGACGCCAAGAAAGTCTGGATCGGGGGCGACCACCCGATCGCGGTCCAGTCGATGACGACCACCGACACCGCCGACGCCGACGCGACCCTCGAGCAGGTCTACGGCCTGGCCATGGCCGGCTGCGAGATCGTGCGGGTCACCTGTCAGGACCCCAAGGACGCCGCCGGGCTGCCGCACATCGTGAACCGCTCCCCGGTGCCGATCGTGGCCGACATCCACTTCGACCACCGCATGGCGCTGGCCGCGATCGAGGCCGGGGTGGCCAAGCTGCGCCTCAACCCGGGCAACATCACCGACCCGGTCAAGACCCGCGAGGTGGTCAACCTCGCGATCCAGCGCGGGACCCCGATCCGGATCGGCGTCAACATGGGCTCGCTGGCCCGCGACCTCGAGGAAACGCTCGGCCACACCCCCGAGGCCCTGGTGGCCTCGGCGCTGCGCCACGTCGAGCTGCTCGAGGACCTCGGCCACACCGACATCGTCATCTCGGTCAAGGCCCACGACGCGCTCAACACGATCTACTCCTACCGCCTGCTGGCCAAGCAGCTCGACGCGCGCGGCACGCCCTACCCGCTCCACCTGGGCGTGACCGAGGCCGGGCTGCCGCGCGACGGCACGATCAAGTCCGCGATCGGCCTGGGCGTGCTGCTGTTCGAGGGGATCGGGGACACCCTGCGGGTCTCGCTGGCGGCCGACCCGGTCGAGGAGGTGCCGGTCGCCTGGGGCATCCTCAAGGCGCTCGGCCTGCGCGAGAAGGGCTTCGACATCACCGCCTGCCCGTCGTGCGGGCGGGCCGAGATCGAGGTCGTCGAGCTGGCCCGGATGGTCGAGGCGATAGCCAAAGAGTACAGCGCGCCGGTCAAGGTCGCGGTGATGGGCTGCGTCGTCAACGGCCCAGGTGAGAGTAAGATGGCAGACGTGGGGATCGCCGGGGGCAAGGGTAAAGGGGCGATCTACCGCAAGGGCGAGCTCGTCGGGACCTTCCCCGAGGCCGAGCTGCTCGGGCGTCTGCGCGCCGAGATCGAAAAGGTCATCGCCGAGCAGTACCCGGACTACCTGCACGAGATCCATCGTGAGCCTACACCTGCATAACACCGTTCCGAGCCCGCGCCTGCTGATCGCGACCGCCGCCACCGCGCTGGTCGCGTCGCTCTCGCTCGCGCTCTCGACGCCGGCGACGATCAGCGTGGACGGGCAGCGGGTGGCCTCCGACGTGGCCCCGGTGACGACCCCCGGCGGAGCCTACCTGCCGCTGCGCGCGATCGCCGACGCGGCCGGCGCCGAGACCAGCTTCGACGAGCGCAGCGGCGCGATCGTGGTCCGGCGCGGGACCGACGTGCTGACCATGCACGTCGGCTCGACCGCCGCGACGCGCAACGGCAAGCACGTCACCCTGGCCCACGCGCCCTTCACCGTCAAGGGCCGCACCATGGTCGCGACCGCGACCATCGCCCGCGCCTTCGGCTCGACGGTGCGCTTCGATCCCAAGCGCGACCGCGTCGACGTCCGCACTCCGGGCGTGGTCGTCGCGCCCGTCGCCGACGACGAACCGTAGCAAGCGGACCGTCTCTTAGCGCGTTCTCAGCTTCGCGGGGAACGAGACCAGGACGTTAGCGTTTTTCGCGAGGTTCCGGTTTGGACAAGCTCTCTAGGCGCCATTTCCTGGCGCGCACCGCGCTGCCGACGCTCGCCGCCACGGTCGGGGCCGAAGCGCCGCGGCTGGCCGCGTTCGCCGCCCCGCCGGCCGTCACGGTCGTCCCGCGCGGACCGGCGCCGGTGCCCGTCACGCTCACCGTCAACGGCACGCCGCACGCGCTGACGATCGAGCCGCGCGTGACGCTGCTCGACGCGCTGCGCGAGCGGCTCGCGCTGACCGGCACGAAGAAGGGCTGCGACCAGGGCCAGTGCGGGGCGTGCACGGTGCTGGTCGACGGGCGGCGGGTGAACAGCTGCCTGACCCTCGCGATCGCCGCCGAGGGCAAGCGCGTGACGACGGTCGAGGGGCTGGCGCGGGGCGACGCGCTGCACCCGGTGCAGGCCGCGTTCATCGAGAACGACGCCTTCCAGTGCGGCTACTGCACGCCGGGCCAGATCTGCTCGGCGGTCGGGCTGATCGCCGAGGGCCGCACGCGCTCGGACGACGAGATCAGAGAATACATGAGCGGCAACGTCTGCCGCTGCGGGGCCTACACCAACATCGTCGCGGCGATCAAGGCCGCGGCGGCGGCCGGAGGGCGGGCCTGATGCGGCCGTTCGCCTACGCTCGCGCCCAGTCGCCCGACGACGCGCTCGCGGCGCTGGCGGGGACGCCGGGCGCGGCCTTTCTGGCCGGCGGCACGAACATCGTCGACCTGATCAAGATCGACGTCGCCGCCCCCAGCCTGCTGGTCGACGTCAACGCCCTGCCCCTGAGCGCGATCGAGAGCGGGCCCGACGGCACGGTGCGGATCGGCGCGCTGGCGCGCATGAGCGACACCGCCGACAGCGTGCTGGTGCGGCAGAGCGCGCCCTGCCTGGCGCAGGCGCTGAACCTGAGCGCCTCGGCGCAGCTGCGCAACATGGCCTCGATCGGCGGCAACGTGCTGCAGCGCACGCGCTGCGTCTACTTCCGCGACGTCTCGCAGCCGTGCAACAAGCGCCGCAACGGCGAGGGCTGCTCGGCCATCGGCGGCGACGACCGCAAGATGGCGGTCCTGGGCGCGAGCGAGCGCTGCATCGCGGTCCACCCCTCGGACTTCGCGGTCGCCGCGCTGGTGACCGACGCGACGCTCCACCTGCGTGGGCCGGGCGGCGAGCGCACCACGCCGTTCCTGGGCTTCCACCGCCTGCCGGGCGACGACCCGACGCGCGACACGCTGATCGGGCCGAACGAGCTGATCACGGCGCTCAGCTTCGCGCCCAGCGCGGTGACGCGCAACTCGGCCTACGTCAAGGTGCGCGACCGGGCTTCGTACGAGTTCGCGCTGGTTTCGGTCGCCGCCGCGCTCGACGTGCGCGCGGGCACCATCCACGTC